>JBJTXE010000028.1:0-21062 GCA_046082075.1 Bacteroidota bacterium | reverse complement strand
GGCAACTATTTTATACGGATCTTGTCCCCCACTTGGATAATATTCCCTTTGCCTGATTTAATTTCTTGAGTTGAGCTAAGGACAAATGGTATTTCGCCGCAATTTTACCAAGGGATTCTCCAGATCGAACTGTGTGGTATTTCTTTGGTTTGGGGGCTGGTTTTGGCGTTGGATTTTCTACAACTACCGGTTGCACCGTATTGATTTTTTTCAAAACCAGGCGTTGCCCTTCGTATAAACTCTCGGTCTGTAGTGCATTCCATTCAAGAATTTGCTCGGTAGTAACTTTGTATTTTTGCGCAATGGATTGGAGGGTCTCGGAAGGCTTTACCTTATGGAAAACCTCTGCGCCCACAATGCTGTCTTCCGCATATAATGGATTCGTGTCCAGTCTAGAACCGTTGCCGGCAGTTTCTTGAAGGGCGGTAGGGTTATCTAATTTGAACAATGAATCCTCCATGGCAACTAGGAGCAGAATTCGATCCAATGGACCAGTAACACATCGCTGTTTTTCAGAAGCTGGGATAAATTCGGTTTTATAAATGGGGTTCAAGTCTTTGATTTCTTGTAAATCCCAATTTAAATGGGTTGAAATAGTTTTCATTGACAAACCTCGTTTCAAACACATGGTATCTAATTGAGCATTATGAATCTTTGCAGGTGCTGGCATTAGGTTATGCTCTTGATGATAGGTCATAAGATAGGCAGCGGCGATGAATGTAGGCACATACCCTTGTGTTTCAGAGGGTAAATACGGTCGAATTGCCCAATAGGACCGTTGGTTTCCCGAACGTTGTAAAGCACGATTTATGGTTCCTGGACCAGCATTGTAAGCCGCTAAAGCTAAATTCCAATCTCCGTAAATTCCATAAAGTTTTTTAAGAAATCGGCAAGCGGCATCCGTTGCCTTAATCGGATCCATTCTCTCGTCTAGATACGATGTTTCCTCCAATCCATAATACAATCCTGTTCGGTACATGAACTGCCAAAGTCCCAATGCCCCGGCTCGGGATTTTACTTGGGGACGTAAGCCACTTTCAATACAGGCTAAATATTTCAATTCCAATGGAAGGCCGTACTCTGATAACTTTTCTTCAAACAAATCAAAATACAAGGCAGATCGTCCTAGGACAATTTTAACAAAAGACCTTCGGTTTTTCACAAAAAACTGAATCGAATTCAGGGTAATACTGTTGCAATCAAAACCAAATGGACTGCGGTTGTTCATTTCGGTTAAACGTTGGCAATACACTTCCTCGGAAAATTCGGGCAGAGTTTCCGGCTCATAATTCAATGCTCCAATAATTGAATCAGAAACGGTCGATCCGGCATAATCTGCATAAAAATACTGCAGTGATTGAGCAACAGTATTGAGAAATGGGTCAGGGTTAAGCGTGTCTTTTATCGGGGGTTTTTGAGCATTAACCTCGATTGTTGCCAGTAAAAACCCGAAGACAAGCAAGAACTTACAAGCGCGCATCATAAACGATTCGTGAAGCATGGAACAAAAGTTCTTCTTCAAAATGATCTGTCATCAATTGAATTCCAAAAGGCATTCCATTGGAACTTTGAGACAACGGAATGTTGATGGCAGGGTTTCCTGTTAAATTAGCGTGGACGGTATAAATATCCTGCAAATACATTTGGATAGGGTCTTTTACGTCCCCTATTTTAAAAGCAGAAGACGGGGTAGTAGGCAACAGTAAACAATCTACCTCTTTGAACATATTTTTTGTAGCCTGATACAACAACCTTCGAACCTTTTGGCCCTTAGCGTAATAAGCCTCATACTGTTCATTGGATAAGACAAAGGTTCCTGTAATAATTCTTCTTTTAACCTCTGCGCCAAACCCTTCCGTCCTAGAATTAACATAGGTTTCATCAACTCCTTCTGCCGTGTTTGCTCTAAATCCATAATGAATGCCGTCAAATCTCGACAAATTGGATGATGCTTCCGCGGTGGATAAAACATAATAAACGGGCACCAAATATTCGAGGTACGGGAAGGTGAATTCCTTAATTACATGCCCTTTTTGTTCTAACTCTTGGACGGATTTCTGAAAGGACAATTTCACTTCACTGTCAAGTCCTGGTAAATCCATGTAATCTTTCAAAATACCAAAGCGCACATGACCTGGCTTAGTTCGATCTGTTAACACGGGTTTCGAAGCAGACGTTGCATCTTTAGGGTCTTTACCGGCCATGTGTGAGTAAATCAACGATGCATCTTCGATTACCGAGCTAAAAACCCCGATTTGGTCAAAGGATGAGGCATAGGCGATCAAACCATAGCGGCTAATACGCCCATAAGTTGGCTTTAAACCAACGGTTCCTGTCCAAGATGCCGGTTGACGTACCGAACCTCCAGTGTCACTTCCTAATGCAACCGTGCACAAGCCGGCTTGAACCGCCACCGCCGAACCGCCAGAAGAACCACCAGGAACAAAATCAGGGTTGCAATAATTGAGTACAGGACCAAAAGACGAAGTTTCACTGGAGCTACCCATAGCGAACTCATCGCAATTCAACCTTCCAATGATCAGAGCGTCTTCCGCTATTAAGCGCTCCAGAGCAGTTGCGGTGTAAAGGGAAATAAAATTCTCCAGTATCTTAGATGATGCGGAAACGGTATGACCTTGATAACAGAGATTGTCTTTGATGCCAATAACTACCCCTGCTAATTTTCCGGCGGTACCGTTGTTAATTTTTGTTTGTATTCGTTGCGCTTCAGTGCGAGCTGAAACCTCGAAAACCTCTAGGAAAGCATTGAGGTGTTGATGCTCTTGAATACGATGTAGGTAGTGCTCCAGGATTTCCAAAAGGGAAGTTCCCGACGCAATGGCCGATTGTACTTCACGAACCGAATTAAACATGGAAACTACTTTTCCTCGATTTGATTTTCCTTACTTATCGTAGGCTTATTCTCTTCTCCTTTAGAGGCGTCTTTAAATTCTTTAATGCCTTGGCCAAGCCCTTTCATTAACTCAGGAATTTTCTTTCCGCCAAACAAAAGCAACACAATGCAAAGAATTAATACAATTTCAAATACTCCAAACTTTCCCATGGTATGTGAATTTTTTTATCAAAAGTACAACAAATAAACGAAAGCCTAGGTTAGAGTTTTCTTGCTACCTCTACTTCTTCGTAGGCTTCCACTAAATCACCGATTTGAATATCGTTGTATTTATCAATGTTCAAACCGCATTCATAATTATTCTTCACCTCCTTCACATCATCTTTGAACCGTTTTAAGGATCCCAGGACTCCGTTATGAATGACAATTCCATCCCTAATAACTCGAACCTTGGAACTTCGCTTAATAATACCGTCGACCACATAACAACCGGCAATAGTTCCAACCTTGGTAATTTCGAACGTTTCGCGAATCTCTGCAGTACCAATGATTTGTTCCTCAATATCCGGGGATAACATTCCTTCCATCGCCGATTTAATTTCTTCAATGGCTTTGTAGATAATGGAATACAAGCGGATATCAATTTGTTCTGTTTCAGCGAGTTTACGAGCAGAGAGCGATGGGCGAACCTGGAAACCAATGATAATCGCATCTGAGGCAGAGGCCAAATTAATATCGGCTTCTGAGATTGCACCAACGCCTTTGTGAACAATGTTCACCTGAATTTCAGGGGTGGATAACCCGAGTAATGCATCTGATAAAGCCTCGATAGAACCATCTACATCCCCTTTAACAATGATGTTCAATTCTTTAAAGTCTCCTATCGCCAATCGTCGACCTATTTCGTCTAGGGTAATATGTTTATTGGTGCGAAGTCCTTGTTCTCGGTATAACTGTTCTCTTTTGGCAGCTATGTTTTTCGCTTCGCGTTCGTCATCCATTACACGAAACTTATCCCCGGCGCTCGGCGCACCGCTGATTCCGAGTATAGCTACCGGTGTTGCAGGGCCCGCCTCTTTCAAGGCTAACCCATGCTCATCGTGCATAGCTCGCACGCGACCGTAGTGACGTCCCACTAATATTACATCCCCAATCCTCATGGTGCCCGATTGAACCAACATATTGGTTACATACCCCTTTCCTTTATCCAACGAAGATTCGATCACTGTTCCAACAGCGTTTTTATTAGGATTCGCTTTAAGTTCTAACATTTCAGCCTCGAGCAATACCTTCTCCAGTAACTTATCAATGTTCAGGCCTTGTTTTGCAGAGATTTCCTGGCACTGGTATTTTCCTCCCCAATCCTCAACTAGTATATTCATTTGGGATAATTGCTCCCTGATTCTCTCAGGATTAGCCCCTGCTTTGTCTATTTTATTGATGGCAAAAATCATTGGAACACCCGCTGCCTGTGCGTGAGAGATTGCCTCTTTGGTTTGAGGCATGACGTCATCGTCCGCGGCCACCAAAATAATTGCGATATCCGTTACTTGTGCTCCCCTCGCCCTCATTGCGGTAAAGGCTTCGTGGCCTGGAGTATCTAAAAAGGTTAATTTTCGTTGATCTGCAAGGGTAACGGAATAAGCTCCGATATGTTGGGTAATACCTCCGGCTTCACCGCTTGTCACATTGGCATTTCGAATCCTGTCCAATAGCGATGTTTTACCGTGGTCAACGTGACCCATAACCGTTACGATTGGAGAACGGCCAACTAAATCCTCGGGACTATCCTCTTGGATGGCTTCGGCATCTTCTACGTCAGCGCTAACAAATTGAGTTTCAAAACCAAATTCATCGGCCACAATTTGAATCGTTTCAGCGTCCAGGCGCTGATTTATCGATGCAAAAATCCCCAAAGTCATGCACACTGAAATAACCTGTGTAGGTTGTACGCTCATCATGCTGGCTAATTCGGATACGGTTACAAACTCGGTTAATTTCAATATTTTATCTTCTGCCTCCGCAGCAAGCATTTCTTCTTGACGGCGCTGGGCATTGGTCTCTCTTTTTAACTTCCTATTCTTCGAAGACTTGGATTTACTTCCTTGTCCAGACAACCTTGCAAGCGTGTCTTTAATTTCTTTTTGTATATCTTGTTCAGAAATCTCTTTTTTCTCAGGGGTGAACCCTTTTTTATCTCCTCCTGGTTTGATGCCCCCCGACGTTGGGGAAGGTTCAATTTTTTTAATGCGTTTTCGTTTCTTTTTCGCATCATCAGCACTGGAAGATCCAGCCGACGGAGCACTTTTCGGACGTTCCACCGGCAATTCAATTTTTCCAAGCACGGTTAATCCGCTTAATACCGTTCTTTCCGCACTGATCATCTCAGTTTGTGGCGGTTCTGCTGTCGCCGGTGTTTCTGCGGGAGGAGTTGGGGATTCTTTTTCCGGTGATTTTGTCGGCGTTTCTTTAACTTCTTCAGCTTTTTGCTTGGGTTTTAGGATATCTAAATCAATTTTCCCCACCACATTAATCGTAGATTCTGGCGCAAGAACTTTTCGCTTAATTTCTTCTAAATTGATTTCCTCCTCTACTTCCATAGATTTTGCGGAAGGGCCATCTTCTTCTCGGGTGTCTTTCAATGAGATCGACTCTTTCTTTTCTTTAGCAACAATGTTTTTAGCCTGCTCTTTGAGGCTTTGATCTGCGGCAAACTCTGCTCTTAGCATGCCATAATGCTCCGGGTCTAACTTTGAGTTAGGATTTGAATCAATGGAGATTCCTTTGGAAGCCAAAAACTCAATCAAGGTAGGTAAACCTACGTTCAATTCACTTGCCGCTTTACTTAACCTAATGGGCCGATCAGACATAACTTTTTATAATAATAAATACTTTATTTACTCAAATTCCGCATTAAGGATTCTAAATACCTCCTCAATGGTTTCTTTTTCTAAATCCGTTCGTTTTACCAACTCTTCAACTGACATATCCAAAACAGCTTTTGCCGTGTCACAACCAACAGCTTTTAGCTCATCGATAATCCATCCGTCGATTTCGTCAATGAATTCTTCTAGATCCACATCTTCGATGTCTGACTCCCCTTCCCGATAAACGTCGATTTCGTATCCCACCAATTTTCCTGCGAGTTTGATGTTATTACCTCCGCGACCAATGGCTAGCGAAACTTGATCGGGCTTTAAGAAAACTTTAACCCTCTTATCTTCCTCATAAATTTCCATGGAAGTTATTTTTGCAGGGGAAAGTGCTCTTTGAATTAATAATTGACGGTTGGATGTAAAATTGATAACATCGATGTTCTCGTTCTTCAATTCTCGAACAATTCCATGTATTCTACTACCTTTCATTCCAACACATGCTCCCACGGGGTCAATTCGGTCGTCGTAGGATTCAACCGCCACTTTTGCTCTTTCACCCGGCTCTCGGACAATCTTTTTAATGGTAATTAAACCATCAAAAACTTCAGGAACTTCCAATTCAAATAAACGCTCAAGAAATTCCGGAGCTGTTCTGGAAAGGATAATTACAGGGGTGCTGTTTCGCATATCTACTTTAGAAACTACCGCGCGGATTGTTTCACCTTTCTTGAAGAAATCTGCAGGAATTTGCTCTGATTTAGGTAAAATAAGTTCATTTTGATCGTCGTCCATTACCAGGATTTCCTTTTTCCATACTTGATACACCTCTCCTGTTACAATTTCGCCAACGCGTTCCTTGTATTTTTTATAGAGGTGGTCTTTTTCTAATTCTAAGATCCGAGAAATAAGGTTTTGCCTTAAGGACAACACATTTCTTCTACCAAAATCCGAAAACTTAAACTCCTCCGTAACCGACTCTCCAATTTCAAAATCTGGCTCAATTTTAACCGCGTCTGAATATGCAATTTCTAAATTCGGATCCTCTACTTCCCCATCATCCACAATGTCTTTATTTAAGAAAATTTGGACATCCCCTTTGTCGATATTGACAATAACATCTATGTGTTGGTCCGTATTAAACTTTCTTTTCAACATCGCTCGAAACACATCCTCAAGGACATGCTGCATCGTTTGCTTGTCGATATTTTTTAGCTCCTTAAACTCGGAGAACGATTCTACTAGATCTGTACTGTTCATGATAAACTATTTAAAAGATATAACGCGTTTGATTTCTTTAATTTCTTTCCTTTCGAGGGTCAACTCTTCCACCAACGACACTTTTTTATTTTTCTCGTTTTTTACAATCTTTTCCACCGACAACACAAAACGGTCATCTTCATACTTCGAGAGTGTTGCCTCAATTAATTCGCCGTTCGTTTTTAGTACGCTGATTTTACGCCCAGTATTTTTTATGAACTGCTTCACATGACGTAAAGGTCTATCCATCCCGGCAGAGGAGACATTTAATTCGAAATCCTCTTGTTCTCTGTCAAGATTATGTTCTATATTTCTTGAAACCGAAATACAATCTTCAATCGAAACCCCTCCGACTTCGGTATCTAACTCAACGTTGATAACATTTGTAGCTGAAATGGTGATGTCCACAATGAATAGGCCTTTGTTTAAGGTGTCTATTCTTTCTTGAGCCAATCCAATAATTCTCTTTTTATCCATTTCGTAAAAAAAGAGGGGACTTTCGTCCCCTCATTCATGCATTAATACACTGCAAAGATACACCATTTAGATTAAAAACCAAATAAGACTATATTTCCTTTAAATTTGCAACCATGCTTGTAGAGATAGGAGACAAAATCATTTCGGCTGATTTATTCAAAAAGAAATTTGTTTGCGATCTTGTACGATGCAAAGGGGCATGTTGTATCGAAGGAGACGCAGGAGCCCCTTTATCGAAAGAGGAAGTGGAAGTCATTGAAACCAACTATTTCAAAATCAAGCCTTATTTATCCATTGAAGGCATCAACGCAATAGAGCGAGATGGTGTATCAAGCTTGGACAAAGAAGGTGAACACGTAACGCAATTGGTCAACAACGGGGCTTGTGCTTTTGTCATATACAACGAACAACACCATGCGCTATGTGCCATTGAAAAAGCGCATTTAGAGGGAAAAATTGACAACATAAAACCGATATCTTGTTCCCTTTACCCCATCAGGGTCAAAAAATTCAATGAATTTACTGCGCTACAATACGATCAGTGGTCCATTTGCCAGCCAGCATGCAGTCAAGGAGAATTGCTGGGTGTTCCGGTATATAAGTTCCTTAAAAAACCCTTGGTCCGTGCTTTTGGCCAGGAATTTTACGATGAACTAGAGCTGATTGAAAAAGAGATCGAAAATATCCCAGAGGAATAGTTATATATAAAAAAAGCCCCTCACGGGGCTTTAACATTGCTAGTGGCTTTCTTCTTCATTCTCACCGAGTGGAACATTTTGAGGAATAAAATCTTCTCCCGAAACATAGTTGCCGTTGGCATCTTGTTTAGAATAATCGTAAGGCCAACGATGAACCACCGGTATTGCTCCTGGCCAATTACCGTGCATATGCTCAACGGGTGTTGTCCATTCCAAGGTGTTGGATCTCCAGGGATTTAGAGGGGCCTTAGGCCCACGGAAAATACTGTAAAAGAAATTATATAAGAAAACCACTTGTCCTAACGCAGCAATAATGGCAAATACGGTAACAATCACGTTCAGGTCCATAATCATTGCGTAAGAATCCGTATCGAATTCTTCATAAACAGAATAGTTATAGTAACGTCGTGGTGCTCCAGCTAGACCTACGAAGTGCATTGGGAAAAACACTCCATACGCCCCAACAATGGTAATCCAAAAATGAACGTAACCCATTCGAGTGTTCATCATTCTACCATACATTTTTGGAAACCAATGGTACACGCCTGCGAACATACCAAATACTGCCGACATTCCCATTACAATATGGAAATGTGCTACTACAAAGTAGGTGTCGTGGATAGCAATATCCAACGCTGAGTCGGCCAAAATTATTCCCGTAACACCCCCTGTAATGAACGTTGACACTAACGCAATTGCGAACAACATCGCTGGCGTAAAGACAATGGATCCTTTCCACAGCGTTGTAATGTAATTAAACACCTTTACCGCAGATGGAATCGCAATCAATAAGGTTGTAAAAACGAAAACGCTACCTAAAAAGGGATTCATTCCCGTAATGAACATGTGATGTCCCCAAACAATAAAAGATAGAAAACCAATGGCTAAAATGGATGCCACCATAGCCTTATACCCAAAAATTGGCTTGCGAGCATTCGTAGCGATGATTTCAGAAGATAACCCTAGCGCAGGAAGCAATACGATATATACCTCTGGGTGACCTAAAAACCAAAATAAATGTTGGAAAAGCAAGGGAGAACCTCCGTGATTTGTTAACATCTCTTGACCAACCATAATGTCAGATAGGTAGAAACTAGTGCCTGCCAAACGGTCCATAATTAACAGTAATGCAGCTGACAAAAGAACGGGGAAAGATAAAACCCCTAAGATGGCCGTAACAAAAAACGCCCAAATGGTTAAAGGCATTCTTAACATCGACATCCCGGTTGTTCTTAAATTAAACACTGTTATGATGTAATTTAAGCTTCCCAACAACGATCCAGCAATAAAAATCGCCATGGAGATTAACCATAAAGTCGTACCGAAACCAGATCCTGTAACGGATTGAGGCAATGCCGATAAAGGAGGATAAACCGTCCATCCTGCCATGGCAGGACCGTTTCCTGTAGTTCCCCAATCACCCGGTATGTCCAATCCAAAAATAGATCCATTGGAAACAAAAAGCGATAGGAACATGATTAACGATGAAACAAAGAAAAACCAATAGGAAAGCATGTTCAAAAACCCTGATGCCATGTCCCTAGCGCCTAATTGCAACGGAATGAGCAGATTAGAGAAGGTTCCGGACAAACCTCCCGTTAATAAGAAAAATACCATGATCGTACCATGAATTGTTACCAATCCAAGGTACATGTCTTCTTTTAGAACACCTTCTGGGGCCCACTGGTCACCAAGAAAGAAATACAGAAAATCCGAACTCTCTCCTGGCCAAGCAAGTTGGATCCTGAAGAGGATAGACAAGAGCATGGCAACTACTCCCATAAAAACGGCAGTTATCAAGAACTGCTTACCGATCATTTTATGGTCTTGCGAAAAAATGTATTTACTAACAAAACTTTCTTCATGGTGATGATGACCATGGTCCGCGTGTCCGTGTGCGTCGTGTGTTGAAGCCATTGTTATATAATTATTATGATTAAATCGTTTTTGTAACCGTAGTATCAGCTGGCGCTGCAGCTTGAGGAGCAGGAAGGAATGATGCTTTAAAGTTTTTTGCTGATTTCGCTTTCATCCATGCATTGTATTCCTTTTCTTCTAAAACTACCACCATCATTTTCATTCCATAATGCGCGCCACCACAAATCTTGTTGCACATTAAAACATAATGGAAGGTTGAAAGGTTTTTAAGCTTTCGCATTTCCTTTGTCGTATAAATAGGCGTAAACTTTAACCGCGTTCCATAACCAGGAACCGTATTCATCTGTTGCCTGAAATGTGGGAAATAGGCAGAATGAATGACATCTTTCGACCTGAATGTAAACTCGTAAGGCTTATTCTTGCACAAATAGAGCGTGTCTTTTTGAATGACATCGTTCCAGGCTGCCTTATCATTTTTAACATTATAGGTCGACTTCATTTGGTTCAACAAGCGCAACAAACGCTCTTTTCTTCCCAAATTGGTGCGCAAAACAGAAATTAGAGAGTCTGTCAACACGGTGTCACGGTTGTTCAACGTTTTTTGCAAATCCAAAATGCCTCCAGCGCCATAGCGCATTGCATGAATGGAAGAATCAATTGTGGAAGAAGTTACTAGCCCTAATTCATTACTCCCCAAAATCAATTTGTAATCCGCCTTTCCAAGAACGTTGTCCTCGCCTGCATAGCGAGCGGTCCAATTAAATTGCTGAGCATACAATTCAACTTTCAAAGCATCCTTGTTCGATGGACCAGTTAATTCATTCCATGTTTGTAAGCCTAGTACAATGATAACCGCTAGCACAACGGCAGGAATAGCTGTCCAAACAAATTCCAATTTATCGTTGTGAGAGACGAACCTGGCTTTTACGCCGGGCTTTCTGACATATTTAAAGGCAAAGAAAAACAATAAAAAATTCGTCAAGAAGAATACCGCAAGGATAATGGCAAAATTCACATTCAACAACCAATCCGTCGATTGTCCCTCCACTGAAGCAGCAGGACCAATTCCCGTCCAACCATACTTTAACATCAACCAAATGAGTGCTCCAAACTGAAATAAATTAAAAACCAGCATTAAACGAGCATTCAAATAGTTGTCTCGGTCCTGAATATCGTGCTCTCCATGCTTGCGAAGTTTTGAGGCAAGTTCGTAAAGTCGTGTTAACTGTGCAACAGCAATTGCACCAATAACAATAATAACTAAAATCAACAATCTGCTTTCCATCGTATCTTTATATTAGTTTAAAATTCGTGATGCATACTTTCGTCCAAGAACGGGTGGTTTGCTGGCATTAACGGGGCCTTTGCCAAGTTTCTTAATAACAAAAAGATAAATACCCCCGCCATTAACATCAGCATTCCTAATTCAAGAAAACCCAACTGAGCGTTTGCCCCGAGTGATCCAGCTGAAACCATGATATATACATCTAACCAATGGCCTAGTAAAATGATGATTCCAACGAAGGTCAAAATCCCAGCGTCTCTTTTTGCATCACGCGACATTAAAATTAACATGGGAAAAACAAAATTGATGAAGAACATTCCGAAATATAAATACCTAAAATTCTCGGTTCGCATCACATAATAGGTAACCTCTTCGCCAATATTGGCATACCAAATCAACATATATTGAGAAAACCATAAATACGACCAAAGGAATGAAATCGCGAATACCCATTTACCGATATCGTGTATGTGTGACTCGTTCACCTGCGGTAAGTAACCTTGTTTTTTCAAGTAAATAACGGTTAACACGATAACAACAAGGGCAGAAACCCACATCCCTGCAAAGGTGTACCATCCAAACAAGGTGCTGAACCAATGAACATCAATGGACATTAACCAGTCCCAAGCCGATGTGGAACTGAAAACCGCAAAGAAAACCAAAAAAGTTGCTCCTTGACGGTAGTTTTTGAAGTGGATGTCTGAACCTCCAACGGTATCCTCCTCCAAAGACCTCTTTCTAAACCCGCGCAAAAACCAAAGGTAAACGAAGAAATAAACCAAGGTTCGAATCCAAAAGAACACTACGTTTAGATAGGCTGATTTACCCTGAATGATTTTGTCTTCGGCAACGACTTCACCATCCATCCAGGTATAAATATGAGCACCATGTAGAACGGTAATAATAAGTAAAACTCCTCCGAAAATGGCAATGCCGTAAGGAAGATACAAGGCTACCGATTCAATAATCCTTTTAACAACCACGTACCAGCCGGCCTCAACCGCATAGTTCAATGCCAAGAAAAACAAAGCACCAAGACCAATCGCAAAAAAGAAAAATCCGTTGATTAAACCATTCGTCATCAAACGAGTTAAAAAATGGTCGTCTCCTGAGCCCATTACAACACCAACAATGGCTAAAATTGAGCCCAAACCAATTAAGCCAAAAGCCAAATTACGTGCCTTGGGAGTCATTTGAAAATTATTTTGATTCTGTAGTTCCATCGTCTCTTAATTTTTTTGTGTTGTATCAGACACCATACCTCCCGTCAAATAATCTTTGTACTGCATGCTTCTAACATAATGAACGAGCGTCCAAATTTCCTTTTTATTTAACAACGAGCGGTGAGCGCCCATCATGCCTTTACCATAATAAATGGAGTAGAACATTTGTCCGTTGGATAATTTCATTCGAGCCTCTTCCATATAGTTTGGCACGCCCGAGTAAGCCCCAGAGGTAACCATTGGTCCATTACCATCTCCTTTCTCGCCGTGACAATGTTGACACATGGAGGCATAAAGCTTTTTACCCTGTTCTAACACTTTTTCATTCAAAGGCACCGGATTTGTTAAATCAGCAATAGCTAAGGAATATTCATCAGCACTGGAAACTCGCTCTCCATAAACCCCATGCGTTGTTCTCATAAGCTGATTTGGCAACCTATGGTAAGGCAACATCATGTCTACTAACACGCTGTCATTCCCGTAGTACGGAACCGTAAATTGAGGAGGTCTTAACGCCGTTAATTTCACCTTCTTCGTTTCGTCAATTCTCGCACGAACTTCACCGTAGTCGACATAAGCCTCGATTGCAGGTGAACGATACATATCCGGCATGTATTCTAGTCCAGGGCTGTCGGGATCAGAAGCACAAGAAGTCAGCAGAAGCACGGTGCTTGCTGCTACTCCTATCCAATTTAAGTAAGACTTTTTCATTATGTATCTTCTATCTTATTCAGTAATTTTCTTTTCCAATTCTTCAAAACCGGTGTCTTTCAACAACTCATCAATTTTATCCTCCCCCACGGATTGATCGGACAATCTAATCTCCATAACAAACTTATCGTCAGTTGTACGTGGATCAGGATTTTGTGCCTTCATTCCTGGAAGCGTTCTATTCAACAACAGATAGGTTATTGCCATTCCATGCGCTGCACAAAGAACCGTAAACTCAAAGGATACAGGAATAAATGCTAGGATATTTTCAACATAGCTGAAATTTGGTTTTCCACCAATATTCATCTTCCACTCCAGCACCATAAAATATCGCATCCCAATGGTTGCCAAGGTTAATCCTGTTAAACCGTACAAGAACGCCATAATTCCCAATCGAGTACCCTTTACTCCTATTATTGGGTCTATTCCGTGAATAGGAAAAGGGCTATAAACTTCGGCAATTTTGATTCCATTAGAGACTAACTTCTTGGCGCTTGATTTTAGCACCTCGTCGTCTCCATACATTGCATAAATTATTTTATCTGCCATGATTTTAGTGGTGTTTATGATAATCAGGTGATTCTTTATAGGATTGACCAGAACCTTTCAAAATCGTTTTAATTTCGTTAAGAGCCAACACGGGGAAATACCTTGCAAACAATAAGAAGAACGTGAAAAACAATCCGATTGTTCCGATATAGACAGCAATATCAATATGGCTCGGATAGTGCATACTCCAAGCAGCAGGAATATAATCGCGATGGATGGAAGTCACAATAATTACGTATCGTTCAAACCACATACCGATGTTCACAACAATTGAAATAAAGAATGTGAACAGCAGGCTTCGGCGCAACTTTCGGATCCACATAAGTTGTGGAGAAATTACATTACACGTCATCATAGACCAATACGCCCACCAATAAGGCCCAGTAGCCCGATTCAAAAACGCATAGGCTTCGTATTCAACTCCAGAATACCAAGAAATGAACAATTCCGTAATATAAGCCGTTCCAACGATGGAACCTGTCACCATAATTACAATGTTCATATATTCCACGTGTTTCGTATGGATATATGCTTCCAATTTCATGGCTTTACGCATGACTAACAATAGGGTTTGAACCATTGCGAACCCTGAAAACACCGCTCCTGCTACGAAATAGGGAGGAAAAATGGTCGTGTGCCATCCTGGAACAACAGAAGTCGCAAAGTCAAACGATACGATTGAGTGAACCGAAAATACCAACGGTGTTGCCAATCCTGCCAAAACCAAAGAAACCAATTCGAATCGATTCCAATGCTTTGCTCTACCTGACCAACCAAAAGATAGAATAGAATACATTCTTTTAGACACCGGTTTTTTGGCTCGGTCACGAATCGTTGCAAAATCTGGAATTAACCCAATATACCAAAAAACCAAAGACACCGATAAATAGGTTGAAATCGCAAATACGTCCCAAAGAAGTGGGGAGTTAAAATTAACCCAAAGAGAACCGAAATGATTCGGCAACGGAAGAACCCAATATCCTACCCACAAACGACCCATGTGAATTAACGGAAATGTTCCCGCCATAAATACCGCGAAGATGGTCATCGCTTCAGCCGATCGGTTAATCGCCATTCTCCATTTTTGTCGGAACAATAGCAATACGGCAGAAATTAAGGTCCCGGCATGACCAATACCTACCCACCAAACAAAGTTGGTGATATCCCACGCCCAACCGATGGTTTTATTCAACCCCCACACTCCAATACCGGTACCGAGGAGGTAACATATCGATCCAACGCCGTAAAGGCCAATAATTAATGCTATCGAAAATAAAATGTACCACATTCTTGGCGCTTTATCCTCAATCGGCTTACATACGTCTTCGGTTACATCATGATAGGTTTTGTGACCTAAAATGAGGGGTTCCCTAATTGCAGCTTCTTTTTGCATAGTATATATTTTTCTAAATCAATATTAAGCTTCGTTTCTAACTTTAACCTTGTACCAAATGTTAGGCTTAACCCCAACTTCTTCTAAGGCTTGATATGCACGTTTATCTTTTGAACTATTATAGATATTGGAAGTAGCGTCATTCCAATCTCCTACGGTAATTGCTTGAGTTGGACAAGCTTCTGAACAAGCCGTCTTAAGATCTCCGTCTTTTACAGTCCTTGCCTCTTTCTTGGCGTCTAATTTGACACTTTGAATTCTTTGAACACAAAAAGAACATTTTTCCATAACCCCACGTGTTCTCACGGTTACATCAGGGTTTAACACCATTCTACCTAAATCATCTTGCGCAGGATTCACTTCTGAGAACTTTTTGTACGAAGGATAATTAAACCAATTGAATCTTCTAACCTTATAAGGGCAGTTATTCGCGCAGTAACGGGTACCAATGCAACGGTTATAGGTCATTTGATTCAATCCTTCATTGCTGTGCGTTGTTGCAACCACAGGACAAACTGTCTCACACGGCGCATGGTTACAATGATGACACATCAACGGCATGTGAACTACCGACGGATTGTCAGAAGGAATTTCAGCCTCTGAATAGCTGAACGTACCGTCTTCTTTCTTTTTTCCAACAGAAATTTCTACATCCGTGGTGTAATAACGATCCAAACGCAACCAATGCATTTCCCTTCCTCTTCTCACTTCATCTTTTCCAACAACAGGGACATTGTTCTCCGCTTGACAAGCCACCAAACAAGAACCGCAACCAATGCAAGAAGACAAATCAATGGTCATGCCCCAACGATGTCCAACCTTCTCCACTGGATGCGCATTCCACAAATCAAATTCCTCAATTGGAGCCTCTTCGTGGTGACCATGTTCATTCAGCCGCTGAAGCGTGTGCGCTGGATTGTAGGCTTCTTTATCTTTCGTTAAATATTCTCCCAGCACCGTTTCACGTACAATAGAATCTCTACCCATTACGGTATGGTGAATTTGAGTTGCCGCAATCAAATACTCGCCATCTACTAGCTGCATTTTACCGGGGGCACTATACAAAAACTGACCGCCATTATTGCTAATACATGAAAAAGCATTTAATCCAATCGCTTTTTTATTGCCTTTTTCATCCAAATCAAAACCACCGTATTCCTTGGTCTGAAATGCCGCTCGGCCAATTGCCTCTCCATTAGCGCCTCGACCATACCCCAAAGCAATACCTATGGTGTTAGGGGCTTGACCGGGTTGTGGATAAACCGGAAGGGTTAAGGTTGTACCATTTACTTCTACCGATGCAAGGTTGAGTCCGTGATCCTGGTCAAAAGTAGTAGCAAAACCCATCTCCTCCATCTGTCGAGGACTCATTGTTATATAATTATCCCATGTCACTTTGGAAACAGGGTCGGGCAATTCTTGCAACCAAGGGTTGCTGGACATTGCCCCATCACGAATTGCTGCTTTTTGGTAGAATACCACCTCCCATTCGCCGCTTTTAACTTGCGACTTAGCACTTTTCGTTATAAACGTTGGTTGGAATGGTACAACAGGAACAGTTTCACAACTGTTATGAATCAATTTCGCAAAATCCAACCTTCCAGCGCTTATAACGTCATAGGCAACCGTTGAATCTTTTCCTCCTCGTTTTGTAGAACCCGTCCAAACCATCAGGGTCTCTAACAAAGAACAAGTATCTCCCAATGGCCGAATAGTGGGCTGTGCTACCGCATAATGATTGGCCTTCGGTTGAAAATCATTCCATCCCTCTAAAGCATGATGATCAGGAACTATATACGCCCCTAATGAAGCTGTTTCATCCGCATAACGAGAGGTTGAAACGATTAATCCAACACCCTCTAGCCCTTTTCTTAAAGACTCTCCGTTCGGCGCGTTATACACCGGATTGCACCCTAAATTTAATAGAACATCTGGCCCTTTCCCGTTAATAATTCGTGTAAATAACGCATTAGAGGCCTCGTCGTCCCCTTGAAACAATTTTACATCATTATTTAAATCAATGGTAATCCCATAAGACCCTAACTGATAGTTAATCGCATTGACTAACAATTGTTCTCCAAGGTCGTTCGACCCGCAAACCACTAAAGATTCTCCTTTCGATTTCTTAAGTGCCTTAATTGCGGCATCTGCCATGGTGCTTGCCTCTTTTGACAAGGTAGAAGCACCTGTTCCGTTGCCTCCTAAGCCTTTCAATACGTAATTCAGAACACTCGCATATTCAGATGGCTTGATTTGAGCTCGATGGTCAGCATTCGAACCAGTAATCGACATAATCGATTCAAACTGAAAATGCTTACTCATCCATGCCCCATCTGGATTACGAGTAATTCCATATTGCACCGCGTACTCATTCGCCAATAACCAAGTGCTTAAAAAATCTGCGCCAACACTCACAACAGTTTTGGCCTTTGAAAAGTCATAAGAAGGGATACGAGCGTCACCAAAGTTAAGGGCATTCGCCTTGCGAATTGCAGCATAAGAAATTGCATCGTATTGCACAATACTTACAGTGCTTTGGCCATTAACCGAATATTTCAAGCTCAATTTATCCAAAGCAGATTTAATGGATGGACTTATAACTGTTGGTGTAAGAACAACCACATCCTTCGCTTTGCTTAAAGCAGCAACAACCGCTTTATCTGCCTCAGATACAGCAATATTTTCATTGCTTCCTTTTTTGCGGACTCCGGTTAATCGTTCACTGTCGTAAAGTCCTAACACCGAAGCAATAATCTGAGGGTTTGTACCGCCTTTAGTAAACCCAAAATCTGCGTTACCTTTTATAAAGATAGGTCTCGCCTCCCTTGTTTTCACCAAAATGCTGGCATACGATATCCCATCATAATAAGTAGAAGCATACCACGTTGCCAAACCTGGAGTAACATCTTCGGGTTTCACTACATATGGCACCGCCTTGGTTACAGGTGCCTCACAAGCCACTAAAGTTGCCGCAGCAACAGAGAACCCTAAAAACTTTAGGAAATCTCTTCTTCCTGTTGACGCCTCTGCCAATTTTTCATCCGCTAAGAAAGACTCCAATGTGGATTGCTGAGGAAACTCTTGATCTCTTTGTTGAATAAAGCTTGGTGTTTGTTTCAGCTCATCAACACCTTTCCAATATTTTTTTGTTATTCCCATAACGATTTTATGCAAAATAAATTAATAGTGACATTTAGCACACTCCCAACCGCCAAGCTCATTGGCCGTGATTTTTCCATCGTTCAAATACTGTTGGTACAGTTTTTTATTCTTTTTCAAGCGCTGGTGTATTTCATCGTAATAAGCATTACTTCCATCGCCAATTACCACTTCTTTTTTGCCGTGACATTCTATACACCAGCCCATGGTGAGTGTTGGCTTTGTGAGCGGCAAATTACCCTCTACCTTATTCAACTCTTCCACCGGCCAAACTTTTGCTGTCTCTTTCATTTGCTTCATGTCTCCATGGCATTGGGTACAATTAATTTTTCCGGCAACAACGTGCTGTGAGTGGTTAAAATAAACGTGATCCGGTAAGACATGAACTTTATTCCAAATAATAGGTTTTGTTTTTCCCGTGTAGGCTCCGGCCGGCTTGATATTCGGGTCCCATCCTGCAGCCGCATAGATTTTAGCAATTTGCTCCTGCTGTGCCGCGTCCTTGCCATTAATCTGCTTGTGACAGTTCATACAAACATTTACCGTTGGTAAGCCAGCAGATTTCGATTTTTCGACCGAATTATGGCAATATTTACAATCGATTCCGTTAACCCCTGCATGTTGACTGTGAGGGAAGGCAATGGGCTGAGACGGCTGGTAGTCTTCCATTAAATTAATGGACCCTAAACGCTGAAACACTAACACTAGAACCGCAATGGTTAGAACTAAACCGACAACACCACTTACAGCGCGATTTTTCCAAGCCATTATTTTAAATTCTTCCCAATACGACAAAGAATTATCCGCAATCTTTTCCTCGGTTGCATGCTTTAACTGACGACGAACACCGCTTACGGAAAGAATTACCACAATAAACAATACTGCTAGCAACCACCACACCGTACTAATTCCACCCTCTTCTTCTTCTGCATCAACCGCACTTGGGTCAACCGCACCCGCTCCCTGAGTGCCTCCCGGGGGAGCAACCGGCGGAGCATCTGCATAATCTAAAATAGCATTCACCTGATCAGGTGTGATGTCGGCAAATATTTGCATTACCGAACCTCCATATTCTTTATATACTGTCGCAGCTCTTTTAGACTTGCCGCTGTTTCTTAATGCCGCGTTGTTTTGAACCCACTCTACAATCAAATCACCTTCTCCCGCATCTATCCATCGCTGCCGTGCTCCTTTAAGCATAGGACCAGTGCCATTTTTTTCGATTTGGTGACAACTTGCGCATTTCGCCTTGTAAAGGGCTTCTCCTTGCCCAAATAATGAGTTTTGAGAAAGCAAACCAATTAACAGCAAAGACATCAACATCTTGCTTAATTTGTTCAAAACCCTTTGATTTTTAGCTATTTTCATGAAACCTGGTTCTAATTTAAACTAAAAAAACAATTCTTTTTTCGGTAGTTTTTCGTGCAAATTTACACGAAATCAAAGGAAATATGACACTCTCGTGACAATCGATCGTAATTTATAATTATTCTAAATAAGGGGTTGTGGGTGCCTCTTTCATAAGCGAATTTATATACCTTTATCGCATCATGAGATATTTTTTATTGCCCCTTGGGTTTTTCTGTTCTTGTTGCATCCATATTACTATTTACGCTCAAGTAAACGTTAAGAATTCTGCCAATTTTACTGCATTAACCGATAGTTCAATGAAGGCAAAGCCTCAAATCCTTGGTTTTAGGGTAGTTCTCGCATTCGACGGAAACAAAGAACTCATCGATTCATTGAAAATCAAGTTTCAAGAAAAACATCCGAAAACAGAAGCCTATGTGTGGTACGAAGCCCCTAATTATAAATTAGCCGTGGGCGACTTTAAAACGGAAATAGAGGCTCAAGTGCTGGCAAAAAAGCTCCCTCTTGAATTTCCACTAACCTTAGTTCAAAAAATGCCTATAAATCTTTCAAGGATCGACTAAAAATGTCTCCAGCCTTGGGCTTTCAAGGAGTGAACTGATCCAGCATTGTCGATTAAAAGGGCACCATCATTGAGTGGCGTAAAATATCCAATTGCCGTAAAATGGGGATTTCCTTTAATTTTTTCGTAATCCTCTTGTGCAACAGAGAATAAAAGTTCATACTCTTCGCCTCCACTCAAAGCGCAAGTGAGGGGTGTTAAATTGAAATCCGAAGACATTAACATGGTCTCTTCATGAAAAGGAAGTTTATCTTCAAATACGCAGCATCCTAAACTGCTGCTTTTGCACAGATGTAAAAGCTCAGACGCTAAACCGTCGGAAACATCAATCATCGAGGTTGGGATGACCCCCAGGGTCGATAGCAACTCAACAGCATCCTTTCGAGCTATGGGCATCAATTGCTTTTTCACCAAAGCATCAAAGCGTTCGAGTTCCGGTTGAATCTGTGGGTTGGAGAGATACACACTTTTCTCGCGCTCCAATATTTGCAGTCCAAGATAGGGCCGGCCTAAATCTCCGCTGATAAAAAGAACATCGTTTACTCTACCTCCCGAACGGTAACTAATGTGCGATTTTTCAACGACGCCCACTACAGTTACCGAAATCATTAACCCTTGAACAGAGCTCGAAGTGTCTCCTCCCACGAGATCCACATTAAAAACAGAACAAGCATGATGAATTCCTTGGTACAACTCTTCCAAGGCCTCAAGGGGGAAACGACTCGAAGATGCAATTGCGACCAACACCTGTTCAGCCTTGCCGTTCATT
>JBJTXE010000027.1:0-3054 GCA_046082075.1 Bacteroidota bacterium | reverse complement strand
CGAATGGTTTCCGCCGAACCCTATGATTTGTTGGGTGAGATAGTTTAAGTACCTTAATTGAAAATTTTGAGATTCATTTTCCCTCCAAGGTCAAGGGTGAATTTTGGGATTACGAGCGTTGCTCGTTTTCCCGGTAATGGACTCATACCAAGCATAAAGTCCACCTTGCTTGCGCAAGCTTCGGCCTTTTTTATTTTCTTCCTCATTAAAGCAAGCTTTATTCGGAGAAAACAAAAAAGTCCGCTTCGTACCGAAGTGGACTTCTTTTGTGATTCCGCTGGGATTCGAACCCAGGGCCCATACATTAAAAGTGTATTGCTCTACCAGCTGAGCTACGGAATCGCTGATTTGAGGGTGCAAATATAGGTAATTTTTTCCACAACCAAGATTCATTGCTTAATTTTGACCATTATGTTCAAACCTCTTTGCTTAGTGGGGCTCATGGGAAGTGGGAAAACTACTCTCGCTAGTATGCTTGGGAGCATTCTCAAGGTTCAGGTGGTTGATACCGATCGCTGGATTGAGCAGTTAGAGCATCGAACGGTTCATGAAATCGTTGTACAAGACGGGTGGGATTATTTTCGATCGAAAGAAATCGAATTTTGCAACAAATTTGAATTTTCTGGGCCTTGTATTATTTCAACTGGAGGGGGCTTTCCTACGGCGGTTGAACCTTTTAATTGGATTATGGAAAACGCTTGCGGTGTTTATTTAAAGGTTTCCCCTGAGATAGCCCTGCAGCGTTCAAGCTTGGAGCATGATTCTAATTCAACGATTCGTCCGTTATTGTCGGCACTTAGCCGAGAAGAAAGGCTTCTTGCCATGCAACGTTTGTATGAAGAACGCAAGATGATTTATGAAAAATTTCCCTACACGGTGAATGCTGAAAATTCCGTAGAGACCGTTTTGCAAGAACTAATAAAGATCGCGTCTGAAGCCTAGGTTAAACAAGAAGTTCAAACGGGAATAGGTTGAACTGCTACTACCGATATTATTGTTGGCTATGTTAAGGACGGAATAGGTACCTGTAATATCAAAATAAATGGTTCCTCGAATAGGAATCGTATATTTCATCCCCCCTTGTATTCCCAAAGCCACGTAGTAAATGTTCCCATGCGTTTCATTTCCATTGGCGGGTACATATTTACCTTCCCATTCATAGGTGTTGGTGTAGTCGAATTGTTCGTATTTTACCTTGGTTCTATTGATGCCTAAACCCACCACACTTCCTCCGTAAAGTCCAAAACCGTTGTCGTAATCGTTTAGCATGTACGAGCGAGTTCCGCCTTCAAAATAATACGTTGAGGATCTGTTTTGATAAGGTACGGACAAGGTGTATGGAACCGTTGTAAGACTAATGGCTGTCATATTCGCATAATTCGTGTCTGCTCCTCCTGAGGGAAGATAGGCTGCACCGCGCACATAAAACGTCAAGTCACTTGATCTTGGCAATTCTAGACCTAGATGCAAACCAAGCGGTTTAAATCCAGTCCCAACTCCGTTGAGAATCCCGGTGCCTCCTGATATGCTCATTTGTGCCGATAGAGGAAGGTAAAGCACACAGAAAAGCACAAAATAATAGAACCTAACCATGATAAATGTTTAGTAACAAAGATATACCTCTTTGTGGGAATTATTGGGTTTTACCGCAGATTTTTTTAACTTTAACCTCGATGCGAGTTGCTCATGTTATGTCGGTAGTTTTAGCTACCCTATCGTTTTTGGCCACCAAGGAGTTTGAGTCCTTCGGAGTGCAACGTTTTTATGAAAATCAAGCGGAAAATTTCAATAAAGAAACGGGGTATTTTGACATGCAACACCCGGATCAATTGGCCCTTCAAAAAGCCCTTTTCAACATGCACCGATTCGCTGCTTTAGATAGCGCACATTGGTTGTATAAACCGCAATGCTGTGAGCGTGGATTAGTTTTTCAAAGCCTAGATAGCAATACGACCTCCAAGGTTCTTCCCTTACCTGAATCGCAGGTTATTGCCGATTTTATTGCCGTTGATACGCTCCTCTATTTAATTGATGCTGATATGCAAATTTATCAGAGTGCCTATCCATTTGATTCCAGCAGCACGCACCAAGTATCAAAAAATAAACCGACATGGGAGTGTGCTTCGTTGTGTTATCATAAACCTACCAGACGTATTATTTTTTGTGCCTCCCAACCGCATGCTGAAAGCCGTCAGCGTTCTTTATACTATTACAGCCTTTCCCAAAACAGGTATTACGGCGAACCCATATTTAGCTTTGACGCTGACGAAGTATTATTGTTTTTAGAAAAGAAAGAGGCGCGAAGTTGTCTAGATCAGCCACGCTTGGCAAAGGAAATCCCGATGCTTATTCCAAATGCCATAGCGGTCCACCCGAAAACCAATGACTTTTACATGTTGAGTTCTAAAGACCGCGTGTTAATGGTGTTTTCTCCGTTCGGAAACTTATTAGATGTCACGTATTTAGAAGAGAGTATATACTCCAATCCCACCGATATTCATTTCAATGAGCAAGGGGATTTGTTCATAGCTAACCAAGCCAAGGAAACTTTTTCCTTGGTGAAATTACCGTGGAATCGTTTATGGCAATCTAAGGCAAACAAGGAGGAAATGCCCTTCTTCAATTAATCAGTAATTTACGCCCCAAAGGTCCTTCACAGCACAGTAAATCCAGGGCAGAAGGATTGAAAATCAATGTGGATTTAGGTTGAAAAACCTGTTGATATTTAACATGAGTTTCCGCTCTCGTAAGCCAATCTTTGAGACGTTGGTCGTTTTGGGAATACGGGGTGAATTCAAGGCTTTTCTTTGTTTCAATAGGTAATTCCCATGCGTTAATGAATAGATTTAAACTGGCTTCATTCAATACAACTAATCGTTGCTCGTCATTAAAAATACATGCTTCAATTTCACGTTCATAGTATTCGAAGTAGGGGGAACCTCCGTAAGCGGTTTTTATCGATTTCCAATGGTTGGATCTCCATTTTTTTGCATCGTCAACTCGAATGGACCCTAAAGATTGCTTACCCGGTTCATGGCAAATGGGTACGATCAA
>JBJTXE010000026.1:0-3322 GCA_046082075.1 Bacteroidota bacterium | reverse complement strand
GCCGGCAGAAAACTTCAAGCATTGGATTCCCCCTCATCACCCTTTACTCTTGAAACCAGAGGCATGGCCCAAGGCACCTATTGGTTGAAGTGCATTTTTGACGGGGAAACCATCGCTCAACATTTGATTCGATTATAAAATGACGATTTACCTTGACTTCGACGGCACCGTGGTGGAACACCATTATCCTGCGATAGGTGCCGAAAATCCCCATGCCATTCGCGTAATCCGGGCCTTGCAAGCTCGAGGGCACTCTGTCATTCTGAACACGTACCGAGCAGACCTCAACGACGGAAGTTTGGAGGAGTCTTTGGCCTACTTGAACGATCCCGAGCGAATGTTGCTGCCGATTACTGAGCATACCCCGTTAAAAATACATCCCGGTCCTTTTGATTTGAACGAAGCGAAGCGGTTCAACAAGGTGTTCTTGGACGACATTGCCGAAAACATTCCGCTGATTCCGAACCGAGTTTTGAACCATGGTCTGATGGTGGATTGGGTCAGCGTGGAGCTGGAATTACAGCAATTTGGCCTTCTGTAAAACTTTTCAACATGTTAACATCTCATAGCGCTTAGCGGTATTTCGAAGATCAATCTTGGGTACTTTTGAGGGTATCCTTACCCCATGCCATTTACGCTTCGCCCTTTAAAAACCCTTGACGACGCTGTGCGCCATTTTATTCAGGAACTGGATTATGAGATGGTGGAACTTTTAATCAAAGACCTTCCGGAAGATGAACCCGGCGAAACGCAGTTATTGCTTCGCCGTTTGGAACGAGCCTTGGAGTATTTCAAAGACCAAGGCGATACGCACCTCAACGTCGTTCAAGGAAAGTGCGCAAGTTGCTTCCCGAAATCCAGCGGTTTTTCGTTCGTAGGTAACGTGAGCAAATGCTACATGAATCTCATCTTTCACCATTCGAATAAGGGCCATCTCGACCTCATGGAGTGCAACCAATTTAAAACTTCTTTTACCTCGAAAAACCAAGGAGTACGGGTCTATTTGGACGATGAATCGTTCCGTTCTTATACCTTGACCGGCATGGATCCGGATGACGTTCCCTTTTAATGTTAAGGGAAGTGAAAATTTGTTTTCAAAAATAAACCTTTTTAGGCATTTACAGATTCCTTCCACGAGCCCTGTCGTTGGTTGTCAAATACACATAGAACCCTAAGGTAAACACCGTAAATGAGCTGAAAACATGCCATAAGAAATGGGTTCCTTGAGGCATCCATGGAAAAGGATTGGGTGTGGGGTAATCCAACACGCGACAGGTCAACGAAAGCAGCAATAAAAGCAATGAACTAACATACCACCCTGCATGACGCCAGCGGTTGCGGTACAAATCGATGATCACGGGAACTAGAAAAGCCGCACCCGAGAAAAAATACCCCACGCTGGGCGATGAAATGTGCACCACGCTTTTCAGGAGCATTACGGCTGAAATTCCCACAGCATAGAATCCAAAGACCACCAAGAATGCTAGCCAAAGGCGCCGCACCACACGGTGCCAAAAGTAAACGGACAAGGACAAGGACATCAAGGCCGCGGGAAGCCAATCCAACATGAGAAAGGCATTGGACGTTCGAAAGGCATGAAACAAAGTGGAGCCCAAACCGTTGAGAAAAAGCAAGGGAAGCAAAGCCACTAAAAAGCCGTGCTTACGGTAAGAACCGCGAAGGTACCAAAGCCAAAAAATGACCGGGACGAAAAAGAATAAGGAACTGTAAGCGTTCCACGGTTCACGTATGACGTGATCGTGCACAAACTCATTGTACATGGGACCCCGGTCAAAAATCACCGATTGCCGTTTCGCTAATTCCAGGGAATCGATCATGGGATGGAACTTCTAGCGGTAAAAAGAACTGAGCATGTAATAAAGGGAACCTCCAAAGAAGGCAAGAGGGAATACCCATCGGCCCCCAAACTCTAGAAAATCTGAAAGCTTTTTCTTTCCGTTTTGTTCCAAATGGTAGGTCCATACGGTTTGAGCCATGGCCAACATGATGAGCACGTAGGAAAGGTAGAAAATCTTGTCCACACACGTTAAATAACCAACTTCGGGTAAATCGTCGGAAACGGTCCACTGAAAAGCAATACCCGCCAACAAGGAGGTCACGGTTAATCCCGCCGCAAGGTCGAGTGATTCTGCTGGAATGTAAAACACCAAGTAAGCTAAGGAAACGATGATTATAAGGGGTAGCATGAACTTCCAAACGTAGGGTAAGAAGTCGCGAGAAACGTAAATGAAATAGGTTAAATTACCGTAGGTACTGATCGGTTCTTCAATGTTGGGATCCCAAAAATCGGTTTCCTAGACCCTTTCGCCCACCACAAATTCAGATTTTCGAATGAACAGGCCATCGGCTTTAAGGTTTTTTGAGAGTCCCCACAGGTTTGGATGGGCTTTACATTTAAGGTACGAGGCTTTATCGGGCACCAAAATAATATCGCCCACTTCGAAGGTAGGGTGTTCGAATTGAATCATTAATTTTTGCTTATCGAAAGGATAGTTTTCGTAATCTGCCACGAAATGAAAGATTCCTTTCATATGACCGGATACATAGAAAGCATCCCCAATAACCTTTTCTTCCTGTATTACATTGAACAGCAAGTCTCCGTTGGTGATTTCAAGGTTGTAGTACGAAGCTAATTCGCTGGTGTCTGCGGGCATCTTGAAACGATACCAATAATATAAATCAATGGTGGCTTGTTGTTCTTTATTGTTCATCGCTACCGAGCGAACGTACATACCAACGTTCAAACGTATGGGAGAAGCCCCATAAACTATCCCCGAAACCATGGAGGCGGAAAGAATGATAAGAAAGATCAGTTGTCGCATACGTTACTGGTTACTTTTCTAATTCTACAACTACGAACATTCAACAAAAATACATTAAATTTGAGGTGATGAGAAACCAGCACATCGATTCGATGAGGAGCATTGCCATCTTGATCATGCTCACGGCCAATACGACACCGTACTTACTTGAACCAAACACGCCCTTTTGGTTTCGAGCGCTTTGTTCGCTTGCGGCTCCGTTGTTCACCTTCCTATCAGGCTACACCTTTGCCATGAATGGAACGCGATCCAATGGGTTTAAATCCGGGCTTTTTGTCTTGCTTTCGGCAATGATTGTGGACGTGTGTGCTTGGGGAATTCCTCCGTTCCAAACCTTCGATGTTCTTTACCTTATCGCCTTCGGTCAATTAGCGCTCGAATTGCTCAAACGGCTTCCTTCGCCCGTGCTTTGGGTCGTTGCTATCATCCTTGTGTTGACTCCGACCTTACTGCAAACCGTTTACCGCTTTGAACTTCCC
>JBJTXE010000025.1:0-10459 GCA_046082075.1 Bacteroidota bacterium | reverse complement strand
TTGGGCTAATGGAACATGTCCTATGGAGGTAAATTCAGCAGAAAGAGTCCTTAACAGGGTCAATCCTTCGGTTTTATCTTGGGCCTCAAAGGCTTTAATTTTCTCGATAACCGCTTGTTTGAGGTTAAAATTCTCTTCTAAAGCCTTCTCGGCTTGGGCATTTTCGGCATCTTTCGCCGCAAAGAAAGCATCGCACGCTTCACGAAACTTGGACCAAAGCTGGTTCTCTGCCTTACCGGTATTCCCCAAGGTTTTCCATTCCTTTTGCAATTGAATAATGCGTTGGGTCGCCTCTTTACCTGTGATTTCTTTTAATTGATCCGCTTCGGCTATAAGCTTCTTTTTAGCCTCAATTCGCTCGGAAAACACCGCTTGTTGTTCTTTCGATTTTGTTTTCTTCAAATCAAAAAAAGCGTCTATGGCGGTTCTGAACTGTTTCCAAACTTGATCGTTTTCTTTACGAGCTCCAGGTCCAATTTTCTTGTACTCTTCTTGCAAGGCCTTCACCTTATCCGTTAAGGTACCCCAAGCTTTATATGTATTTGCATCGGCCGCATGTAGGGTAAGTTCTTGCATTTGCGCCACCAAGGCTTTCTTGGCCTCAATGTTCTTTTCATACACCTGCCGCTGGGCATCATAATGGGCGTTGATTTTGTCGTAAATCTGGCGAACAACCTCCCAATACTTCGTTTTTATGGCTTCCCACTCCTCGTTTTGCACCGGGCCGACTTCTTCCCATTCATCTTGAAGAAGCCTCAACTGTTGCTCTACCACCTTGATATCTTCCTCTTCATTACGCAACTGTTGCAATTTGTGTAGCACCACCTGTTTGTTTTGAGAATTCCTCTTGTAATCGTGGGTTTTAATTTCACGATAGATCCGCATCGTATAGAAGAAAATTTCAATGAGCCGTGAATACTCTTTTTGCACCGTATCCCGATGATCTCGGGGGATATCCCCTACTTTCTTCCAAGTTTCATGAATGCTTTTGTACGCATTGAAGGCTGTACCTATGTTTTCCTCGGATTCGATGATCTTTTTTAAATCCTCAATTAAGGTTCTTTTCAGTTTTAAGTTTTCTTTTTCCAGCGCCTCCTTTAAAACGATTTGTTGCTTGCGTTGCTCATACAATCGCTTGTAGAGGTCGATAAAAGCACTTTTAATCTCGGAGAAATCCGTTGGTTCTATGGTTTCACCAGCATCCCTTGCCTCAAGCATTTGAATTTGATTCACCCGTTCCATTTCCAATAAGGTATCTTCAAAGGAAATTTTCAAATCGTTGATTTCTTTTCCACAAGGGATTAATTCCTCCCGATGGGCATACGATTGTAATTGTTCCAAAAGCGTATTAAGCTGCTCCATAACCGGTTAATTCAAAATGCGTTAATTGGTGTAGCATGGACATTCGTTCCGCAATGTCGTTTCGTGTTATTTCTTCGAGGCGTTGTGTTCCAAATTTTTCTACACAAAAGGAAGCAACCGCTGAACCCGCAATGACTGCTTTTTTGAGCGAGTCAAAGGAAACTTCTTCCTGCGATGATAAATATCCCATTAAGCCACCCGCAAAAGAATCTCCTGCGCCCGTTGGATCAAATACTTCTTCCAAGGGCAAGGCCGGGGCAGAAAAGATCTGTCCACCATGAAACAGTAAGGCGCCGTGTTCACCTTTCTTAATTATAACGCTTTTGGGACCTAATTCTATGATTTTGGCCGCGGCCGTTTTCAACGAATATTGTTGGGTCAACTGACGTGCTTCCTCATCATTGATGATTAACAGATCCACCACTTGGAGCGTTTTATACAACTCCTCCAAGGCGATATCCATCCAAAAATTCATCGTATCCATGGCAATTAACCTAGGACGTTGTTCCATTTGATCAACTACCTTGCGTTGTACATCAGGACTCAGGTTGCCCAACATTAAGAACGGAGCATTTTTGAATTGCTCTGGAACCACTGGATCGAATGTCCCAAGTACATTCAACTCGGTGACTAAGGTGTCGCGGGAATTCATGTCGTTGTGGTAGCGCCCCGACCAAAAAAAGGTTTTACCTCCCGCAGGAATTTGAATCCCCGAAATATCAATGCCTCTTGATGCAATTTTTCCTAAAACTTCGTTGGGGAAGTCTTCTCCAACGACGGAAACCAACCCTTGATTCTGGTTAAAAAATGAAGCAGCCAAGGTAATATAGGTTCCTGCACCGCCCACTATTTTATCAGATTTTCCGAAGGGTGTTTCAATCGCATCAAACGCGACGCTTCCCACTGTTAATAATTGCATGCGTTTTATTTTCAACAAAGATAGGAAAGCAGCATTGGAAAAATGCGCTTTTTACAAATCAAATTTAATTCCTTGTGCTAAAGGTAAGCTGTCCGAATAGTTCAATGTGTTGGTTTGTCGACGCATGTAGATCTTCCAAGAATCCGAACCGGATTCTCTTCCTCCTCCCGTTTCTTTTTCGCCTCCGAATGCTCCTCCGATTTCTGCACCAGAGGTGCCAATGTTCACGTTGGCTATTCCGCAATCGGAACCGGCTTGGGATAAAAAGGCCTCGGATTCTTTTAAATTATTGGTCATGATCGCTGATGACAAGCCTTGCGGAACACCGTTCTGTAGCGCAATTGCCTGATGGATATCACCATCGTATTTCATGAGGTACAAGATGGGAGCAAACGTCTCGTGTTGTACCATGGCAAAATGATTCTCCGCCTCAATAATACATGGTTTTACGAAACATCCTGATTCATACCCTTCGCCTGACAAAACACCTCCCTCAACCACAATTTTCCCTCCTTGCGCAATGGCTTGAGCAATGGCTTGTTCATAAGCCGAAACGGCATCTTGATCGATTAAGGGCCCCACATGATTTGAAGCATCCAATGGATTTCCAATGCGCAATTGGGCATAGGCTTTTACCAATGCATCCCTTACTTGTTCATATACCGATGCATGAATGATCAATCGTCGGGTGGAAGTACAACGTTGGCCCGCAGTTCCTACAGCTCCAAATACGGCGCCCGGTACAACGGTTTTCAAATCAGCTGATGGGGTAATAATGATGGCATTGTTGCCTCCTAACTCCAACAAAGCACGGCCTAATCGAGCGCCCACTGCAGAACCCACTGATTTACCCATACGAGTAGAACCCGTCGCAGAAACCAAAGGAACCCTACCATCCGAAGCCATCAGCTTACCCAATTCTGGGCCACCGATTACCAAGGATGAAACACCATCCGGAACCCCGTTCTTTTTGAATACTTCATTGGTGATGTGCTGACAAGCCAATGCGGTAATAGGGGTTTTTTCGGAAGGTTTCCAAACACAAACGTCACCGCAAACCCAAGCAAGCGCGGAATTCCAATTCCAAACGGCCACCGGAAAGTTAAACGCAGAAATGATTCCAACAATTCCTAGAGGATGGTATTGCTCGTACATGCGGTGACCAGGACGCTCCGAGTGCATGGTTAAACCATAAAGTTGCCGTGACAATCCTACTGCGAAATCGCAGATGTCAATCATTTCTTGAACCTCTCCCAATCCTTCTTGTAATGATTTACCCATTTCGTAAGAAACCAACGTTCCTAAAGCTTCTTTGTGAACACGCAGTTGTTCTGCCAATTGACGCACCACCTCACCTCGCTTAGGGGCTGGCACCATACGCCACTCCGTAAACGCATTGGCTGATTTTTCAATAATCTCATGGTAACCTTTTTCCGTAATTGGTTTTACTGAGGCAATGATTTTCCCATCCACGGGAGAACTAGAAATTATTTCACTGGAAGATAATTCCGTTGATACAAGGGTTCCGCAAAATCCTCCTGGATTGGTTGTTTGAATTCCGAATTGATGAAGTATATCTTGAATTTTCATGCCGTCTTTTCTTTTTGAGTAAAATTAGGAAATAAAAAAACCGCCGAAGCGGTTCTTCATAGATTATATTATTCCTCGTCTTCAGGATCCGCATCAGAACTTTTAACCGCTCCTCTGGCCATTTTAACGGCTACCACTACGGCGTTGGAAGGTTCTAATATCTTAACCCCAGGGATTTCAAGGTTGGAAATTCGAATCGAATGACCAATTCTCAACGGTGAAATATCTACCGTAATGTCTTCTGGAAGTGCGGAAGGCAATCCTTGACATTTTAAGGATCTAAACACTTGCATGAGTTTACCCCCTGCCATTACCCCTCGTGATGAACCAGTAACGCGAACTGGAAGCTTCACACGAACTTCTTTGGTATCGCTTAATTCAAGAAAGTCCACGTGCTGTACGGTGTCTTTCATTGGATGCTGTTGTAATTCGCGGATAATTGCTCGTGCTTTCTTGCCTTCAATATCCAATTCAACTTGATAGACATTAGGAGAAAAAACGATTTTCTCGATGGCAACTTGCTTTACTGCGAAGTGGGTTTGTTCCCCTTGTCCATAAAGCACGCAAGGAACCAAGCCTTCATTGCGAAGCGCGCTGGCATCCTTTTTCCCTACGTTCGCTCTAAGCGAACCGCTCAACTGTGCTGTTTTCATTTGTATTTATTTTTATTGGTTACTTATAATAATCTCCTCCAATGGATTCGTTTTTCAACAAACGGTCAATGACCGAAGCAAAATACTTATCTACAGATAACGTTCGAACTTTGGGGGATTTTCTTTCATGAGGAATGGTATCCGTTACAATGACCTCCGTCAAGGTGGACGCTTCAATGCGGTCGAAGGCAGGTCCCGACAAAACAGCATGTGTGCAAAAAGCACGTACCGATGCCGCTCCGTTTTCAATAAACAAAGCAGAAGCCGCCGTTAGGGTGCCAGCGGTGTCGCACATGTCATCAACAATAATCACATGTTTTCCTTCAACCTCCCCAATCACCGTCATTTCTGCAATTTCATTCGCCTTTTTTCGGTTCTTATGGCACAAAGCAAGGCCGCAATTAAGCACCTTGGCGTACATATTTGCCCGCTTTGCTCCTCCGACATCCGGGGCAGCAATGACAATGTTGTCTAAATTCAAACGCTCTATTTCGGGGATGAAAATCGTTGATCCAAACAAATGATCAACAGGCACCTCAAAAAACCCTTGAATTTGATCGGCATGTAAATCCATGGTAATGATGCGATCTGCTCCAGCTGCCATCAACATGTTGGCCACCAATTTTGCGCCGATTGCTACCCTTGGTTGGTCCTTGCGGTCTTGACGAGCATAACCAAAATAAGGCATAACAGCAATTATTTTCCGTGCTGATGCCCTGCGAGCAGCATCAATCAACAACAACATTTCCATCAGGTTTTCTGCAGGCGGGATAGTGGACTGTATCAGAAAAACATCTTGTCCTCTTACCGACTCGTTGAAGCTTGGTTGTAACTCTCCATCGCTGAAAGTTGTCACGGTTACTTCCCCAAGAATTGACCCATAGTGCTGAGCGATTCGGCTTCCCAAATCTAATGTGGCACGACCTGCGAAAAATTTTGCTCCCATGATTTTTTTCTAAGGATTGCAAAGATAGGACATTAAATTCGCCTTACCAAACCGAACCATCCATCTTTATGGTTAATTTTAGGAGATGTCAAAGCAAGTATTTACGTTATTACAAGTTGCAGGCTCCATTCGTAAAACCCTCGAAAATCGCTACCAACAATCGTATTGGGTTCGGGCAGAACTCTACAAAATGAACGTGTTTGCCAGCGGCCATGCCTTCCCAGAATTGGTGCAACGTGATAATGGAAAAATCGTAGCGAACCTGAGCGGTGTTTTGTGGAAAACGCATTTTGAACGCATTCGATCGCATTTCGAGAAAACGGTACAAGAACCACTCTCCGAAGGGAAAGAGTTGCTACTTGAGGTGAAAATTGTGTTCAGCGAAACGTTTGGGCTGAGTTTACACATCATCGATATAGACCCGAGTTTTTCCCTGGGCGAACTTCACAAGTTAAGGCTTGAAACACTGAAAAAGCTAGGTCAAGAAGGTTTATTAAATAAAAACCAACTATTAAAGCTGCCTTTACCGAAAAGAATTGCGTTGATCTCTGCGGAATCCAGTAAAGGGCTGTCGGATTTCAAAGAAGTGCTTGAGGGAGAAATAAACAGATTTGGCATCTCCACATTCCTCTTCAACTGTACGCTTCAAGGTGATCCTGCGATTCCCTCAATCCTCAATGCTTTGGGAAAAATAGAAGGCTTATTGAAACATTTCGATGCCGTTGCCATTGTCCGAGGGGGAGGCGCAGAGGTGGGCATGTCCTGTTACGACGATTACCGTTTATGCAAAAAAATTGCTGAGTTTCCAATACCCGTTCTTTGCGGTATTGGCCACTCTACCAACCTTACTGTTGCTGAAATGGTGGCAAATTCACACGCGATAACTCCATCTGTTTTGGCGCAAAATATATTAACGGTTTTTGAGGAGGCCTCTGAAGCCGTTGAAAAATGTGCCTTGCGAATCATTCATTCGTTTGCCGAAATTCAGTCAATGAATGAACGTTCTATCCATCAAGCGGTTTTGAAAATCTCAAGGATAGCCCGATGGAATTTGGAAAATAATGAACGGACCTTACAACAGTATATCTCAACCGTTCAAAGACTGCCCCATAACACCCTTCAACGTCATCAAGCTCCATTAATACGCATACCTCATACATTAAATCTTCACCTGAAATCAACGACACACCGTGAATTTCAAAAAATCCTCAACGTATCGATTCACATAAAACACAGATCAAATCAACATTTCACAACTCAAAACCATCACCTAGAGCACATCACCAAAGAAATTGCATTAATGGATCCCAAGGCAGTTCTTTCACGGGGATATTCCATCATTCGAAAAGACCGATTGATACTATCAAACAGTAAATCATTGCAAAAGGGAGACCTCCTTCATCTAGAATTTTTCGATGGTGAAAGTCAAGCTGAGGTAAAATAAGGTCATATACTTAACTTTGAGACGTGGGAGAAGATTTTGGAAAAGAATACCGCATACACCTTAAGGTTGAAATTGAAAGGCTTTTCAAAGATGGCCGAAAAGTTCATATATTTCCTTTGTTAAGTCATGTTATCCAACAGCCCAACGAAAATCCTCGCTTTTCGGTGCTCATTAGCGTTCCTAAGAAAAAAATTCGCAGAGCACATGATCGAAACCGCATTAAAAGAATGGTGCGCGAATGTTTGCGTCAAAATAAAGAACCACTGGTGAAAAAAACGTACGAGGAAGGATGTTATTTACAATTCAGCATCGTGTATCTTAGTAACGAAATCATGGATTACCATAAACTAGAATCTCAAATCAAGCAAATTATACAAAAAATATGCGCCTAAAACTTACATTTTTAACCCTGCTCGCCGTGATTGGAATGGGATTGTCCCACGCTCAATCCGAAGGATTTGAGGAACTCAAAAGCCTTGAGTTAATGGATCAAATCTATGAACACCTAGACCTGTATTTTGTTGATGAAATCCCCCACGGGAAGTTGTCGAAAACGGCAATTGATGCCATGTTGAATGAGCTGGATCCTTACACCGTTTTCTACCATGAAGCCAACATTGAGGACTATCGCCTAATGACCACGGGTCAATACGGAGGAATTGGCGCCTCGCTGGGGGAAATCGGTGAATACACCTACATTACGGACATCAATGAAAACAGTCCTGCTCAAAAAGGAGGCTTATTAGCCGGGGATAAAATCCTACGGGTCGACAATAAAAGTGTCTTGCAAAAAACAACCGATGAAATTTCCAATGCGCTCAAAGGGCCTAAAGGGACAAGCGTTGCTATAGAAGTTCAACGAGGAGATAAAAGCATTATTTTGAATTTAACTCGGGATGAAATTAAAATTCCGGACATTCCTTTTGCTGGAATGATCGATGAAACCACTGGCTACATTTCTTTGAGCAGTTTCACGCAAACTGCCGCAGAGGAAGTTAAAAAGAACATCCTTGACCTTCAAGCCAAAGGCATGAAGAAACTCATTTTTGATTTGCGTGGAAACGGTGGGGGCTTACTGATGGAGGCTGTTAAAATTGTTGGTTTTTTTGTGCCAAAAGGTCAGGAAGTAGTTTCTACAAAGGGCCGTTCAAAGCAAGAGAACATGGTCTATAAAACCCAAGAAAACCCAATCGCTGAAAACCTTCCTTTAGTCGTTCTTATCGATGATCATTCAGCATCGGCGAGTGAAATCGTTGCCGGCGCATTACAGGACTTAGACCGAGCAGCGATTCTAGGAAGCACGAGTTATGGAAAAGGATTGGTGCAAAGAACCTTTGATCTAAAATACGGTTCGAAGATGAAATTAACTATTGCAAAATACTATACCCCCTCTGGTAGATGCGTGCAGCGATTAGACTATTACGATAATAACAGCGGGTCTTCGCCAAAAGAAATTCCTGACAGTTTATTGCAACAGTTTTCTACCAAAAATGGCAGAAAAGTCATCGATGGACGAGGCATTGAACCCGATATTGAAATTATTGATTCCGTCATGAGTAGTTTTACGAAAGCTTTGGTTCGACAGCACATGATTTTTCATTTTGCTACCCAGTACCATTCAACGCACGAATCGATTGCCACTCCGGATAAATTCGAACTCTCTGAAGAGGACTATACTCGGTTTATCGCTTTTGTGCAAACCCAAAATTTCACCTTCAATTCCTACGAGTCAACCCTTTTGGACCAACTGAAAAAATCGTTACAAGAAAAGAATGAATATGCTAAAGTGTCCAAAAATTTCGAGGCATTACAAGAGGAACTTAGCCTACCGATGTCGTATTTTTTTGTCATCAATAAAACAGAAATTTCAGCGTTACTGGCTTCAGAAATTGTTGGAAGATTCTTTTATGAAAAAGGGAAAAATCAATACGGATTTCGCAACAATCGTGTATTAACCAAAGCCTTGGAAGTATTAAACAATGATAACGAATACCGAACCCTTCTCCATATAAAATAATGATCCGCAATCTTTGGTTTCGCGAAAACCGGGACACGATTTACTATATCCTTTTGGGAGGATTTACGGCAGGCCTTTGCTGTAGTAAATTTCTCATGTCGCTGACCTTTACCAGTTATGCAATAGTTTTCATCCTTGGGGGCGACTATGGCTTGTTTCGGGAGCGTTTGCTCAAAAATAGAGGGTGGATAAGTCTCTTAATGCTGCTGCTGTTGTTGCATGCCTTGAGTTTATTGTGGTCGGAAGATTTGCATGCCGGTTGGAATGCGTTAAGGGTAAGACTTTCTTTCTTTTTCTTGCCTATTCTCATAACGACCACTTTAGGATGGGATAAAAATCGAATAACTCAATGGATAAAGGGCTTATTGCTTCTATTATCGGTTTTAATGGTTTTGAATTTCATCCGATATATCTATTTGTTGCAAGGGCAACAGCTTTTGGACATTCGACAATTAAGTTGGTTTGGTTCCCACATTCGTTTCGGTGTACTTGTGGCTTTCTCCACAGCCTTGTGCTTGCATTTAATGCTGCACCATTTGCTCGCAAAACGTTTCGCTTTGTCGTATCTTCTACTTTCTACAGGATATATTATTTACAGTCAAACGTTTAGTGCCATCGGTTGTCTTTTGTTAGTTTACCTTTATTTTGGGACAACATTGTTTCATTACAACCGAATGTCACGCATCCTTCAGGGTTGTGTTGGTGTAATAGGGATTATCTCGGCTGTTCTTGTGGTCAATAATTTCCTGAATCCTCCTCCATCGTGCGGATCGTTTTATGATGCAAATCAAGCTTCGTTGGCATGGAACAAAAGATCTACCTTCGCTTTTTTCGGAAAGGACCGTAAAGGCCAAAATTTGCAAAGAACCTGCGAAAGATACCTTTGTTCTCAGGGAATGCCTTTGACACCGAATCAAATGAATCAATTAGAACCCGCGGATATTAAAAACATTGAAAATGGATTTACAGACCCCTTTAGCGCAAGGGGTAGTATGCTTGCACGATACCATGAATTAAAATATGAATTTCATACAGCCGTTGACCCAAACGGCCATTCACTGTTGCAAAGACTTGAATATTGGAGGACAGCATGGAAAATTATCGTGCAATATCCTCTAACGGGCGTTGGTGTGGGAGATGTAGATAAAGCCTTGAAAAAAGCATATGCCAATAGCTCCTTAATGCCCGAATATCAAAAGCGCCCACACAACATGTTTTTAACAACTTGGTTGGGATGTGGTTTGGTAGGCGTATTGTTACTTATTGGACTTCTAATATGGCAATTGTTTCTCGGAATCGCGGAACCATCAAGGATTAAAACACTGCTGATGCTGGTGCTTATTTTCACTATGCTCCTGGAGGATAGTCTTGAAACACAAGCAGGTGCTTCGTTCGCGGGTCTCTTTCTAGGTATGGTTCTTTGCAAAGAGGCATTGCCCCTATGGACGTTTAAAAATGATTAACTTCGCAAACCATGTCGATTGTCGTAAACAGTGTTTCTAAATTCTTTGGTCAGCAAGCCGCTGTG
>JBJTXE010000024.1:0-4111 GCA_046082075.1 Bacteroidota bacterium | reverse complement strand
TATTACTATTACTACTACTATTAATATTACTATTACTATTACTATTAGTATTACTATTACTATTACTATTACTACTACTACTACTATTGCTGTTGATATTGCTATTGCTATTGCTTCATAAGCTAAGGCTTCATTGACCGAGCGAATGGGTAAAGCACGGTTTCGAGCTATATCAAAGGTTTGAATGGTAGATGTTCTATCGGAAAAAGCAAACGGCAAACCTTTACCATAGACCACTACTTCGTTTTTTCGCTTTACGGTATCGCTCATTAAGGTCGTTTGAGCATAGAGTGATGAGGCGCCAAAAGCAAGGAATAAACTTGTAAATAGTTTCATCGGTAGTAGTATTTAATTTGTTTTGGAATTTCGTCAAAAGTAAAAGAAATCTCGTGTTTACCGGGTAAACAATGTTCGAAATTGCGTTCAAACCTTACCCCAGGAGTCATGGAATACCACCAAACATCTGCCATGAAATGCTGATTTTCAAACAAGAACACTCCCGTTTTGTGGAGGGTATCCATGGAAATAATCTTCAGCGAAGCCTTCAGTGTATTCCGGGACTTGAATGGACCAACAAGGTAAGTTCGTTCGCTTGCCTCACCCACCTTTACCGTAACAGCATGCGCGCACTTAAGATCCTTACCATCGAAAATCTTGAGTGATTCAAAGTTCTTCAGATGAATTTCTTGTTGTTGACGGCTAAGTAACCGAGGCACTGGGGCATCCAATCGATAAACTTCCCAAGAAACTAACGTATTGACCGAATCCACATTATTGGCAACGATGGTTAAACACCGATGCTCGTTGTTTTGAACCACGGTGATGTTCTGGTAAAGGTTTCGCACCTGGTAGTGCAAAGCCTTCCAATTTCCCAAATAATCAATGCTCGACCATGTGGGCGCGGGCCAACAATCGTTCACTTGCCAATATAATGTCCCCATGCATCTTGGGGCGTCTAATAAATGACCACCAATCGCCGAAGCGACCGCATGGGCTTGAGTCAGTTGAGAAAAATAAACAAATTCTTCAAAATCCGTAGGTTTTCCGTACAATACCCGGGCATGTTTTAAGATCATTCCATTACCGACATAGCTTTTTTGATGGTGCTTCATTACCCGAGAACTAAGAGACCAATCCGAAGAATCGCTGAAACTCTTAAGGGTCGAAAACTCAGGAAAACTTTGGAATCCAAACTCTGCATTAAACCGACCAATGTTCTTTTCAAAGTCCTTCATGGGATCTGAACCATGCCAAACTCCCCAATAATGCTGAGTTCCATGGTCATAATACCCCGATTTACCCCAATTACTGAGCGGCGAAGTATGCACATAGGGAAGGTTCGAGTACTGGGATAGCACATTAGGAAGTAACTCACGAAATAAGGTATCGTAGGCCAGCTCTATTTCTTTTTGTTCCGAATTTTTCAAGGCGTATAGCAGTTGAAATCCCCAATTTTTCCAAGCCACGTCCACTTCGTTGTTTCCGTTGATGTAAACCACGGAGGGATGACGCGTTATTCTGGGCCATTGATAATGAAACTCTGCTTCAACATTCGCCAAGAATTCTGAAGATCCAGGATACATCGCACAGGCAAACATCGCATCGTGCCAAACCATGATGCCGGCCTTATCACACGCATTGAGGAACGCCTCATCCGCATAATCTCCGCCACCCCAAATCCTCACCATATTGAAATTGCTCTCCGCCATTAAGGCTACCCATTGCTCCCATTCCTCGTTCGTGGTTGCACCCCCAAACATCGACGGTGGAATCATATCGCCGCCTTTCATGAATATGGGTTTCCCGTTGATTTCAAAGGCGAACGAAGTTCCCCATGTATCCGTTTGCTGAATCAGTTTAACACTGCGAACTCCGAAGGAATAAGGATGTTTTTGAAGAATCCGTCCCTGTTCATCCAAGGTGACAAGGGTATCTTGGTACATTGCGGGATTGCCGAATTCTCGAGGATACCATAACGTAGGATTTTCCAATGAAAATCGGAATTTCTGGAGATTTTGACCATCGTTTTTCACCTCCCAACCAAAAACTTGTGAACGTACAAGGTGATGTTTGGCACTGTTCTCTTTAACTAAAACCCATTCCAATTCAGCGGTATCACCAATACTCAAGGTGTTGACAACGCACGATTGAATGCATCTATTTTCCTTTACTTGAACCGTAACGGGATAGGGAAAACCCAGGGTGTTAATTCGAGGTGCCCAATCCCAACCGAATTGATATTGCGGTTTTCGCGTTAAGGGAGCCGCCTTAATTTTTCCATGATCGTTGGGGGCAGGGTAATGAAAAGCTTCGTTTTCGTAAGTCTTCTGATGGAATATTACAGGAGGTGTAAACACCGCTTCAATTTCATTGTAACCCAAGGTTAATTCTGAACGGACTTCCACCCGATAAGGTCGAAAATAATTTTGAGCATCCAATACCTCTTTTCCGTTGACAAAAATCTTGGCATAGGTATCAATGCACGGGAAAATGAGTTCAACTTCTTTCGCATTGAACATGGCTTCTGTCAGGAAAAAACGGCTTTTGAAATGCCATACATGATCTTCAATCCACTGATACGCCTCTTCGTTGGTTCCTTGAAAGGGATCAGGAAGCAATCCTTGCTGAAATAAAGCTTCTTGAACGCTTCCACGAACGCCTAGTGTGATCCAGTTTTTATCTACAGGGTGTTGAATTTCCCATTCCAATAGCATACTCCCCTGCCCACAAACACCTAGGTAAAAGAATACGTTGCAAAGCAAAAACCATGTTTTTACCATTTCCGATCAAATTCGGTGTCCACCATTTCGTCGCGGCTGGCCGTTTTTAGGGCAAAATTAAAACCATTATAAACCGAGAATCCTCCCACATTTCCTTGTTTATCCATCGCAATGAAACCGCATTGTAAACCCGTGAGGTCCTTATTCTTACGTATGATTCTCATTACAACCTCTTTACACGCTTCAGAAGGCTTCATTCCGCTGCGCATTAATTCCACCACTATAGCACTACCCGCAACTCGTATGATAGCTTCCCCCAAGCCCGTTGCAGTGGCTGCCCCCACTTCATTGTCTACGAAAAGTCCTGCACCAATGATAGGTGAATCGCCCAATCGTCCTGGCATTTTATAGGCCCATCCACTTGTGGTGCATGTTCCCCCAAAATTACCCTTTGCATCTCGGGCAATTAAACCGATAGTATCATGGTTTTCGTGATTAATTTTCGGACGTTTTAACAGTTCTTTGTTCTCTTTTCGCCATTTCAAATAATCTTTTTTAACCTCAGGAAGGGGCGTTTTAATCGTATCAAATCCGTTATCCAAAGCAAATTGTCGAGCGCCTGAACCTACGAGCATTGCATGGGGTGTTTTTTCCATAACAGCTTTTGCCACAGCGGCAGGATGAGCAATGCCTTCCAAAAATCCAACGGATCCGCTTCTTCCATCGCCGTCCATAACACATGCATCAAGCGTTACGTGTCCTGTTCTATCGGGCCTTCCCCCTACACCCACACTGCGATTTGTAACATCGGACTCGGTTTGCATGGCACCGGCAACCGTAGCATCCAAAGCAGAACCTCCCTGTTCGAGTACCTTCCACCCTGCTCTATTTGCTTCAAGCCCATGAATCCAGGTGGAAATAATTATCGGGCCATCAAGGTGCTCTTCGAAACTATAGACGGGAATTTCGGCCCCCTGAAATGGCTTAACCAATCCAGCAGCAACTATCAAAGATCCGGCTTGTATGAACTTCCTACGTTCCATTATTTTTGTTTCTTTTTTTGTTCTGCGCCTAACCAATTTTGAAATACCCTTGCGTTTTCCAAATGCTCGGTTCCTGTAACTGCGAAATTGTGACGACCCGAATAATCGGGTTTTGCACACATGAATAAATAATTCACCTTAGGTGCGTTTAAAACTGCCTCAAGAACCACCGCCTCTGGCAGGTTGATTGGCCCGGGAGGTAATCCCTTGATTAAATAGGTATTGTAAGGACAAACAATGGAACGATGAACCGCTAACAAACGTTGAACACCTTCCAACTTGTCGCCCCAACAAAATTTGAAGGTAGGATCTGATTGTAATTTCATCCCCGTCCTGATGCGATTTAAG
>JBJTXE010000023.1:0-4206 GCA_046082075.1 Bacteroidota bacterium | reverse complement strand
GGTTTTATTCATAGCATTAGGAGCATTTTTATCTACTATGGCACAAACACCGAAAACACCGATTAGTGCATCGGTGATCTACGAGGTGAACGTTCGACAATTTTCGAAGGAAGGTACCTTTGCCGAAGTGCAAAAAGCCCTTCCGAGATTAAAGTCCATGGGAGTTGATATTTTATGGTTGATGCCCATTAACCCCATCGGGGTTAAAAATCGAAAAGGTAGTCTGGGTAGTTATTATGCTGTCAGAGATTATAAAGGAGTTAATCCTGAGTTCGGTACACTGAGTGATTTTAAATCCTTGATCAACGAAGCGCATAAACAAGGCATGCGATTGATTATTGATTGGGTAGCGAATCATTCCTCTCCCGATAACATTTGGCTCGATCAAGGCCATAAAGATTGGTATACCCTCGATTCAACGGGGAATGTCCAGCCTACCATTGGTACCGATTGGTGGGATGTGGCAGACTTAAATTACGACAACCAAGCGATGCGCAAAGAGATGATCGCTTCCATGAAATATTGGGTGCAAGAATGCAATATCGATGGGTTTCGTTGCGATGTGGCAGGATGGGTGCCGATGGATTTCTGGTTGCAAGCCAGAAAAGAAGTGGAAACGGTAAAACCTCTGTTCATGTTGGCAGAATCGGAAGGAGCTGATCAACACCAAGCGTTCGATATGACCTATGGTTGGGAATTTCACCACATCATGAATAAAATCGCTCAAGGTAAAGCAGAGCCCTCTGAAATCTTAACCTACCAGGAAAAGGACAAGGAATATCCCAAAAATGCCATTCGCATGTATTTTACCTCAAACCACGACGAAAACTCCTGGAATGGAACGGAAATGGAGCGCATGGGGGATGCACGCTTTGTTATGGCGGTTTTGTCATATGCAATGAACGGTATGCCGCTGATTTACAACGGACAAGAAACGTCGCTGAACCGTCGTTTGTTGTTTTTCGAAAAGGATCAGATTAACTGGGATAAAATGGACATGGTTACTTTTTACTCCACGTTAAACGCGTTAAAGCATCGTAATTATCTTCTGGCAGCACAAAGGTATGAAGCTTACGACAAGTTCGAATTATTGAACGATGGAAAAGTCATTGCAATTACGAGGTATTCAAATTCATTTCCAGGCGAAGAATTGGTTTTTTATTTGAATCTTTCTGGCAAAAAACAAACCGTTAAAGGTCCTTTGGATGGCAAAGCGCAATGGACGAATGTGTTTACCGGAAAACGATTTAAAAAAGCAAATAAGCCGTTTAAGTTAGCTCCTTGGGGCTACTTGGTTATTGAAAATTAGCATCCATGGAAACATCGAAAAAACCAGTGCTAAGTTTTTGGCAAATTTGGAACATGAGCTTTGGTTTCATGGGAATTCAATTTGGATTTGCCTTGCAAGGAGGCTATATGTCCCGCATTTTTCAAACCCTAGGTGCAACACCAGATGAAATACCGGGGCTTTGGATTGCTGCACCTCTTACCGGATTATTGGTTCAGCCGATCATCGGTTTTTTGTCCGACCGAACATGGTCCGTGCGTTTTGGTCGAAGGAAACCCTATTTCTTAATTGGTGCTATTCTCAGTTCCTTTGCTTTATTCTTTGTGCCGTATTCTCCTGAATTATGGATTGCGGCGGGCTTTCTTTGGGTGCTGGATGCCTCAATCAACATTAGCATGGAGCCTTTTCGTGCCTTGGTGGCGGACAAATTGCCAGAAAGTCAACGCTCGTATGGCTTTATTTTGCAAACACTTATCATAGGAATAGGAACTTGGGTAGCTTCCAACCTACCTTGGATGGTGACGCAATTGGGCTTTCCTGAATCAGGTGACAAAACGGTGATTCCCGACAAAGTTAAGGTTGCTTTTGGAATTGGGGCCCTGGTGTTTTAACTCAGCATTCTTTATACGGTTCTTACGACCAAAGAATATCCTCCGGCCGATGAAGATGTATTTAAAACACAAAAGAAACAAGGCAATTTTATCAAAGACTTTCTGAATTCGGTACGTACCATGTCGTCTACCATGTTGAAGTTGGGGATTGTTCAGTTCTTCAGCTGGTTTGCGTTTTTTACCATGTGGAGCATGGCTACTCCAGCGCTCACGGCGCATGTATACAACGCACCCGCTCCTAATAAATCGGAGTTTAATATGAATGTTGCGACTGAGAAATCCACCTTCGAAGCCATGAATGTGGCGTACCAACATGCCTCGGATTCGGTGGGTTCCAACATGGGTGTTTACGGCTTAACGTCGATGGTTTTTGCACTTTTGTTAACGTTTTATGCTGCAAAACGATCGGTAAATCGTAAATGGATTCACCTTATATCCCTCGTGCTTGGAGGGATTGGTTTTATTTCTATGCGCTATATACCAGATGCATCCTATTTGTGGATTTGCTTTGCATTAATTGGGTTTTCTTGGGGTAGTATTCTGTCCATGCCCTACGCCATGTTGTCGAGTTCAGTGGATGAAACCAAGATGGGGTTAATGATGGGCCTTTTTAATATGTTTATTGTAATTCCTCAAATTGTAGCAGCACTAGGAGGGGTCAATATTTTATCCAAAGCGTTTGGAGATTCGTCCATTGCCCCCATGCTTTTAGCAGGCGTGTCCTTGGTTATCGCCGGGTTTTGTAATTTATTGATCACGGATAAATCGGTTGCTCGTGGCTAACATTAAAGCACTTTTATTCGATCTTGATGGGGTTATCGTTTCAACCGAGAAAAATCACTTTGAGGCTTGGCGCGAAACAGCTAAAAAACTTGGAATTTCGTTTTCGGAAGAGGATAATGAAGCCTTAAAAGGGGTCAATAGGGTAGATTCTCTTAAGCAAATATTAAAGCTGGGAAATAAAACGGTAAGTAGTGAAGCGTTTGAATCTTTACTGGTTTTTAAAAACAACATGTATCTGGACTCCATTAGCACTTTGTCTGAGGCAAATTTGTTACCGGGGGTTTACGCGCTTTTACGGCAAGCTCAATCCATGGGGGTGAAAATTGGACTTGGATCCTCCAGCAAGAATGCCCCAATGATCTTGGATCGTTTGGGGATTAAAAGTTTCTTTGACGTGATCATTGACGGCAATGGGGTTACCCATCCTAAACCTCATCCAGAGGTGTTTCTTAACGGAGCAAAAGCGTTGGGTTTTCATCCATCGGAATGTTTGGTTTTTGAGGATGCCTTGAGCGGAGTGACCGCTGCGAAACAAGGAGGATTTTTAAGCATCGGTGTTGGTAACCCGCTATTGCAACATGTTGCAGATGTTTATTTGAATAATTTGACAGAATTTAGGTTGGAAGCTTATGCGTAGTTTATTTGAGGTGGATGCCTGGAAAATCATGGAACATGGATTTGATCCGTCCAAGCAACAACAAGCAGAAAGCATTTTTAGCATTGGAAATGGCGCTTTCGGCCAACGGGCAAATTTTGAGGAAACGTATTCCGGAGCTTCGTTGCAAGGGTCCTATGTTGGGGGCATTTATTATCCGGATAAAACCCGTGTTGGCTGGTGGAAAAACGGTTATCCGGAGTATTTTGCAAAAGTGCTTAATTCCTGCAATTGGATTGGGATTAACATCGAAGTAGACGGTGAATTATTGGACTTGCATGTGCAGAAACCAAGTTTATTCTACCGTGAATTGGACATGCAAAAGGGGATTTTAACCCGAAAATTTAGGGTCAAATTCCAACAGGGAAAAGAATTGCAAGTGGAGTCCGTCCGATTTTGTTCCATGGATCATGATGAACTGGCCGCCATTAAGTTCACGGTTACTCCGTTGAATTTTGATGGGAATGTGAAGTTTACGCCGTACCTCGATGGTAAAGTCCACAACCATGACTCCAATTACGATGAGTTTTTTTGGGAAGAGGATAGCCACAAAGTCGATGTGCAAAAAGGATATCTGTGCACCACTACCAAAAAAACCAAGTTCAGCGTTGCGACTGCCATGCGATTTTCTTTTTGGAAGAACGAAGAGTTGCTAACGATTCATCCAAATTGCCATGCCCGGGAGTTCTATGTTGAGAATAATTTTGAACATTTTTTAGAACAAGGAAATTCGTATACCCTCAAGAAATATATCAGTATCGTATCAACCGTTCACCATTCAGAATTTTCGGTCATTCCAAGGGCCATAAATCAAGTGCGCGATGCTTACGTCAAGGGCTTTGATGCTTTGTTTTCCGCGCATGTTCTTG
>JBJTXE010000022.1:0-2622 GCA_046082075.1 Bacteroidota bacterium | reverse complement strand
CATGATGTTGAGCCCAATCAAGATCGGATGGATGGTAAATGACCACTTTGAGTTCGTCTGCTTTCAAATACGCTTCTGCACAAGGTGCTTTGAATTTTTTCGGAGAAAACGTATACCAATCTACCTCGCCCTGTAAAGGGTAGCATCCTGACGTTTCGATGGCCACGTATTTGTTTTGTTGATGGAGTACGTCCGTTAAAGGCCGCAGGTCGTGCATCGCGGGTTCACCACCGGTAATTACTACAAAATCATGGTTTTCTGTGCGTGATTGAACTTTTTCCAAGGAGCAAAATTCCCCGGCGTTATCGTCCCAGCTGTCTTTTACATCGCACCAAATGCAGCCTATGTCACACCCGGAAAGCCTCAAGAAATAGGCGGAACGACCGCTGTGAAAACCTTCTCCTTGCAAGGTCGAGAAGTGCTCCATGATTTGATAACCCATTTGCTCCATGCAACAAAGGTAAGTTTCTTTGATATTAAGACTAAAAAACCTTCAATTAAAAGGATTTTTTTATTTTTGTTAAAACTAATTTAATACATTATGAAAAAAATTACCCTTGTTATTTCGTGTTTTTTAACTTTCACGACACTTGCGCAAACCCAGATTGGCAACAGTGACATGGAACTTTGGGAAAATGTAGCTGCACCTACCGAAGAACCCAACAATTGGAATAGTTTTAAAACGGGTTCGGGAAATTTTGCGGGATTTGCGAACAAGCAAATTGAGCGATCCACGAGTGTGCGTGCAGGTGCATCAGGTTTGTACTGCGCTAGGATTTGGTCGACAAGTGTGTTGGGTATTGTGGCTAACGGTACCATGACGTGTGGTCGTATTAATATGGGAAGCACAACACCTTCGAACCCTGCAAACTATAATTATTCACAAACAAACGACGCCTTGTTTTCAGAGGTTTGTGCTACCTTGCCAGACTCTATAGTGTTTTGGGCAAAATATACCCAAGCAGGTGGTGGAAATCAAACGGCGAGAGTGCATGCCCTTGTGCACGACGCATACGATGCGCACGATCCCATCGATGCGAATTCTCAATCCCATGTGATTGCAACGGCGGAATTGGATTATTCCTCAACCAATGGGTCATGGGTTCGTTTTTCGGTGCCTTTTGTTCCAACCGCTAATACTGGATTAGTTCCAGCCTTTATTTTAACGACCTTCGCGACCAATTCTGTAGCAGGTGGAGGCGCTACAAACGATGAAGTATTGTTGGATGATATAAGTTTGGTCTACAACGGAAGCGGGGCTGGGGTAAATGAACCATCGGCTGCTAACTTTGCGGTAAACTATACAGAAGGTAAAATGTACCTTCACGGAGCAGGGAAAGGTCAATTACGCATTCTTGCATTGAATGGTCAAGTAGTTTTCGATGGCGATGCCCAAGAAGTATTGCCGCTTTCATTAGTTTCTGGTCTTTATATTGCTCAATTGCAAGGATTGAATGGTAAATTCACTTCCGTGAAATTTTCGGCGAATTAATTTGTGTTGAACAGGATTCTACTTGCTTTCTGGACATTCATACTTACCTTTTCATCCTTTGGTCAAGAGGCCACGGTTAAAGGTATCGTGCTCGGCGAAAACGATGCGCCCTTGGAAGGGGCCAATGTAATTTATCGTTACGATGTATCGCGTGGGGCTCAAACGGATAAAAATGGAAATTTTTCCTTGTCCGTTCCTGCGGGTAAAGCATTGTTAATCGTGCGCTACACGAGTATGCGAAGTGATACCCTGGTGCTGAATTTGTCGGAAAATGAAGTGCAATCTGTTATGGTTCGGTTAAAACCCTACAGCATTGAAAAGAGCCAAGTAACCGTTTCCGTCGGTAAATTCGATAAACCACTAGAAGAGCAAACAGTGACCATGGTGGTAATGAAACCTACCATGATTGAAAACAAAAACACAAGGAGCATCGAAACTGCTCTTGATCAAACCCCGGGTTTGAATATCTTAGACGGTGAGCCTCAAATTCGTGGAGGAAGCGGCTTTACCTTTGGTGTCGGCGCAAAAGTCGCAGTGCTTGTCGATGATATGCCCATGTTGTCTGGAGATGCGGGAAGGCCTGAATGGGGCTTTGTACCCGTGGAGAACATTAGCCAAATTGAGATCATTAAAGGAGCAGCCAGTGTTTTGTCAGGAAGTTCAGCTTTGTCGGGTTCTATCCACATTCGGACAGCCTATCCAACAGCTAAACCGCTGAACAAAATTAATGTATATAGCGGAGTATATTCCGCTCCTTCTGTGGAGGGTTCCAAATGGTGGACCGGGGTTCCGCTCATTTCTGGGGCGAATTTCATTCATTCCAAGTCCTATAAAAATTGGGACGTGGTGGTTGGTGGCAATGTTAATTACGACCATGGATACATTGGAGCGCCTCGTCCGGGACAATATGTGATAGATACTGTGTCCAATTTCACCGACCGTCAAATGGCGATGAAAAGAGCGAGAATTAATTTTAATGTGCGCAAAAGGTCTTCGAAAATTAAAGGACTAAGTTATGGTCTAAATGGCAACATTATGTTAGCCCGAACCAACCTTTCTTTTGCTTGGTTAGACGACACCTCTGGGCTTTACAGAGCATATCCGGGAGCGGTCTTTTTGCAAGACCAAAC
>JBJTXE010000021.1:0-2410 GCA_046082075.1 Bacteroidota bacterium | reverse complement strand
ACATCCCCATCTTCAATAATTCCCAAGGGGTTTACCATGATTCCTGGCAAAAATTCGTCGGTGATTCCTTGTTCATAGTATCGCTCGATGAGCCTTAAAGGATTCTCCGTTTTTTCACCTTCTCCACGTACGAAGAGGTTATAGGCCTTTGCAATTCTTTCCCAGCGGTTATCACGGTCCATGGCATAATATCGCCCTATTATACTGGCTATTTTAAGATTTTCATTTTCAAGACCTTGTAATTTTTGAAGGTCATTGATGGCCGTTTTAGGGCTGCAATCTCGGCCGTCAGTAATTGCGTGAATAAAGGTTCTTTTCGTACCGAACTGGGCACATAGTTTAATGAGCGCTTCAAGGTGCGTAAAGGCGCTATGCACCCCTCCGTGGGACACCAACCCAAGCAGATGCAGTTTGGCATTTTTTTCTTGGGCGTAATGCAATGCTTCAAGTAACACCTTGTTTTCAAAAAAACTCCCATCTTGGATTGAACGATTGATGCGCGTTAGCTCTTGGTATACTATCCTTCCTGCGCCTAAGTTTAAATGGCCAACCTCAGAATTACCCATCTGTCCATTCGGAAGACCAACGGATTCACCATGGGTGATTAAGGTTGCCGTTGGATTGTTCACCATTAGCTGGTCCATGAAGGGGGTATTCGCATGATAAATTGCATCGGCTCGAGAACGATCGCCAAGACCCCATCCATCGAGAATTATGAGTGCTGTTCTATGCGCCATGGGGCAAAGATAGTATGAAGCAAGACCCATCCGTTAATGGCTGATAATTAATTTCACCCGCCTGAAGTAAGGCCATTTCTCGGGCAATATATAAACCTAACCCTGTTCCGCTACGGTCTCTTATTTTATCATCTCCCGATCGGTAAAATTTATCGAAAATATATGGCTGGTCTACCGGCAAAACACCCATTCCGTTGTCGCTGACTTTAATTTGTACGAACTTAGCGTTCCGTAAAAACTCCACTTCAACCTTATTGGCCCCATATTTAAAACTGTTTTCGATAAGGTTTTTCAAAATAAACGTAAGCATGTTGGTGTCGCATTGAACCCTGATGTTATTCGAATAATTCCAAACGATGTTGTATTTGGATTCAGGAAATAGCGGCATAAAGCCTTTTAAGAATTCCTCAGGATAAAGGGTGTTTAAATGAACTTTAAGTGCTTTTTGTTCAAGTCCAGAGGCTTGTAAAATGCCCTCAATGAGTTCTTGAGATTTTTTGTTTTCCTCCAAAGCTTTTTCTGTGAACTCTTTTAATTGTTCTGGTTCAAAGGTCCTCCTTAACATGGTTTGAAGAATCAACTGGACGCTCGCTAATGGGGTTTTAAGCTCATGAGTTACGGATAGCAGAAAATTACTTTGCCGCTTATGCAAGGATAATTCTTGTTGTATACTTTTGGAAAGCCTCCATATACCAAAAAACAGGATGGTAAGAAATACGGTCCCTTCCCCAAAAACCATCAACATTTTTTTTGAATTACTTTGCAGAAGCAGGTAGCCCCACCAACAAAACTGCATCAAGATGTAGAGCGATAATAGAACTAATAGTGTTTTACTACGGGAACTTTTCATGGAATATTCAACGGGTCTATGGTTATTTGATGAGCCATTAAATGGTTAATGGTCATTTCTAAAAAGTCACCTATTTTATGGGATGTTTTTTCGTTGTCGTGGAACACGAGGATGTCTCCAGGCGATATTTTTTTCAAGCGGTGTTGAAACTTATCCCTTGTCATTGCTGCGCTAAAATCATAGCTTAGCCAAGACCACATAACAACCCGGTAGCCCCGATTTAAGATTCGCCGAGTTGAAAAGAATGAAGCCTTACCATAAGGAGGCCTAAAGTATCGGCTTTCAACAACTGCTGCACAACGATCAATGGAAGCCAAATAAGTATTGGTTTTAGTCTGCCAACCATTTTCATGAAGATGGGTATGGTTACCAACCAAGTGGCCATCCTTCAGGATTTGTTCAAGTAAGTGCGGATATTTCTCCGCATTGGACCCTATGCAAAAAAATGCCGCCTTGATTCCGTGTTTTTTAAAGACGTTCAGCGCAATAGGAGTGGACACAGGATGAGGTCCGTCATCCAGGGTAATCGTTACACCAGAAGACCCTTCATTTGTCCAAACCCAATGAGGGAATAAAAATCGTAATACCCGAATTTCAAACCTTTTCATGGTTACTGACCCGGCAGCATCGGCAGATTCGATGGAGTTTCATTGGTAGGGTTAACGGGCACGGCAGTTCTTTTTAAGTATCTATAATGCTGCCCAATGGCCTCTAAGTTTTGATTCAACGATCCGTATTGTTGGCTGTAATTACCAACGCCGCTTGCTACAGGCTCATCGTTTTCATTCCCTGAACGAATGAGTTCCGCAGACAGTTTTGGTAG
>JBJTXE010000020.1:0-2623 GCA_046082075.1 Bacteroidota bacterium | reverse complement strand
AGTCGATGTTGGCCGTTCATTTCAATGCCTATGAAGCGGATTCGCTTTTAGGGGTTTACTTGCATTTCGTGCCTTCCGTAGTCGATGTTTCCAATAAATTGTTTTACCTAACCGTTTGGGAGGATAATAACGGGATCCCTGGAAACTTGCTCTATCAAGACGATGTGTTTTCCCCGCGGCAACCAACCTACAATCAGGGCTTAAATAATTTTAATCCCTATTATTTTGCTGGAGGAATTAAAGTGCCTGTTTCCACTTCTTTTTTTGTTGGTTGGAAACAAGTCGATGCCCTAAGGTACAATTTAGGCTTGGATAGAAACATTGATCATTCGGACGAAATCTTCTACAGTGTTGACTTCGGAGGCACATGGCAAAACCCTCCATTTGCTGGATCGCCCATGCTTCGCCCAATCTTTTCAACGGCGCTGGATGCTGTGCTTAACCTTACTTCAAGCACCGAGGAAAAAAAGTACCGTGTGTTTCCTAACCCGTCCAACATACAATCAGTAATTGAAAGCCCATATCCGGACGAAGAGGGTTACTTGATTTTCGGATTAACGGGTCAAAAAACCTTAGAGATAGAAGAAAACATACTTAATACATCAGCATTAGCACCCGGATATTACTTGATAAAATCTAAGAAGCATCAACATTCTCCGATCAAGTTTTTACGCGTTGAATAATAACGAAGACATAGCAGAACACGACGAAGAGGATTTATTTGAACACCATCGATTTCAGGTAGATCCAGGACAACAAATATTGCGCATCGATAAATATTTAATCGATCGCCTTCCAAAAACATCGCGGAATAGAATTCAGGTCGCCGCTCGAAATGGTAGTATTTTAGTCAATGGTAAGGCCGTAAAACCCAACCATCGCATAAAGCCAAAGGATGACATTTCGATTGTCATGCCGTATCCCGTACGGGAGCTTAAATTAATTCCGCAAGACTTAAATCTCAATATCCTATACGAAGACGATGCCTTGTTGGTCCTTAACAAGCCAAGTGGGCTTGTGGTACATCCCGGCTATGGGAACTATTCCGGCACGTTGGTCAACGGATTGGTCTATCATTTCGAAAACCTACCCTCCCTGCCTCACAATTATTACGGACGACCAGGACTTGTGCACCGGATTGACAAAAATACTTCCGGGTTGTTAGTTATTGCTAAAACTGAAGATGCACTAACTCATCTAGCGAAACAGTTTTTTGATAAAACCACCCAACGGATTTATCATGCACTCGTTTGGGGAAATTTGCGCGAAGGGGGCACCGTTGTGAAAAACATGGGACGCTCGCCGAAAAACCGCAAAATCATGACCGTTTTTGAATCTGAATTGGATGGAAAAATGGCCATTACCCACTACCGGCCCATCCACAACTACGGACTGGTTACCCTCGTTGAATGCCGATTGGAGACCGGTCGAACCCACCAAATACGGGTACATTTACAATCCATAGGTCATCCTCTGTTCAATGATCCAGAATACGGTGGTGCGAAAGTGCCTTTCTCCAATCTTTCGGGAGCACAAAAATCCCTCATTGAAAAGCACTTAGACCTGCTTCCGGGACAAGCTTTGCATGCCAAAACATTGGGGTTTAAGCACCCTGAAAATGGAAAAATGCTACTTTTTGATTCAGAGTTACCTGAAAATTTCAACGAAGTTTTAACCTTTTGGGAACAACAGGCTTTTGGATATTAATGTTTCTTTTCCTATTTTTGCTCGAAACTGCGAGTTTTAATTAAACCTTAAGTATGAAGCAACTTTTTACTACGATTATTTGCCTGACCATTCTAACCTTGGCTCAAGCCCAATCTACGCAACCAAAGTATGTGGCGGAAGCCCTCAAACTGTATGATTCAGGAAAATATTTTGAGGCCATGCCCAAACTTGAGGCGGCCTACAACAAAATGACCAATAAAGGCAAATCCATCACCGAAAAAGGTTCCATGGCTTTCAAATTGGCGGATTGTTATCGCAAAATGGAACAATACGACAAGGCTGCACAATGGTATGGATCGAGTATTGAACTCAAGTACTATGATGTTGATCCAATGGTATATTATTACCACGGTGAAATGCTACGGATGAACGGTGAATTGAAAAAAGCCAAAGAAAGCTATACCAATTACAAAAACAAGCGAGGTAAGGAGTCCTCCATCAACATTGACGGATTAATTAGTACTTGTTCGGAGCAGGCAGATGTTCATGACAAAGAATCTAAATATGACGTGAAAGCTGAAGACAAGTTGAACGCCAAAGAATTTGATATGGCTCCATTTCTTTCGGAGAAAAAAGAGGCGCAAATTTATTTTGGAACCCAGCGCGAAGGCGTAATTAATCCCCAAAGAGACCCTATCACTGGTGAAAAATACATGGATATTTGGGTGGCTGATTTTGATGCCAAAGGAGATTTTGTTGGAGCAAAAAGCATTGATAACAACAACATCATCAACACGAAAGACAACGAAGGAACGGCTATCATGGACAAAAAGGGTAAAACCTTGTACTTTACGCGTTGTCCTTCACAACCCAAAAAGAATTTAGGTTGTGAAATTTGGTCGGCAGACAAATCTGGCGAAGAATGGGAGAACGTGCATGAAATCAATTTGAAAGG
>JBJTXE010000019.1:0-2435 GCA_046082075.1 Bacteroidota bacterium | reverse complement strand
CTTAATGGAAACCATTTTCTACATGTGGTATTTGTTGGAAAACTATGGAACCAACGAGGAAGTGACCTACATCGTGAATAACTTACAGCTTTATTTTGTGCCCTGCATCAACCCGGACGGGTACGTTTACAATGGAACGACCAATCCAAACGGTGGTGGCATGTGGCGAAAAAACCGCAGAAATAACGGCGGTTCGTATGGAGTCGATCTCAACCGGAATTATTCGTACCAATGGGGTACCACGGGAACAAGTGCCAATCCGAGCAACGATACTTATCGCGGTCCATCCGCTTTTTCTGAACCGGAAACACAAGCGATGAGGTGGTTGGTGCAAAACAACCATTTTATTACAGCTTTCAACGCGCATACCTACGGTTCTGACATTCTCTTTCCCATAGGCGCCACGAGCGCTGAATTTGCAGACCATCACAATTGGTTTCAAGCCGAATCCAACCATCAGGTACAATACAACGGTTACTCCGCTATGAAAAGCAGCGGCTTGTACGAGGCCTCAGGCGATTCTGACGATTACATGTACAAGGTGGATAACGGCGTTGGACAGAAAGACACCATGTTTGTGCATACCCCCGAGGTGGGAACCGCTTTTTGGCAACCCTCGAATGAGATAATCCCTACATGTGCTGGGATGCTTTTCCCAAATTTGGTGCTGGCGCATTTGGCGAAGGTATATGCGTTTGCTAGTGATACGGACCCGGGCACGGTTGGGGCATTGAGCGGTAATTTCAACCATTCCATTCAGCGCCTTGGTCGAGAATCTGGACCTGTATCGGTGTCAATTACTCCTGTTTTGAACATTACCGGAGTTGGGAATCCCGTTACGTACAATTTGGCGCAGCAACAAATTTCCACTGGAGCAATTTCCTACACCTTGAATCCCAACATTCAGTTTGGCGACCAAATAATCTATGTATTAGAAACCAACAACGGTTATTGGACGAAAAGAGATACCATGTACAAAACCTATGGAGTCCTTACTTCTCAAGTTCTAGAGAACGCAACCTCCGCAGCCAATTGGACTGGAAATTGGAGCACAACAGGATCCACCTTTGTTTCTCCAAGTAAATCCTTTACCGATTCTCCCGTGGGAAATTATTCCAACAATACCACCAAAACTACAACCTACGTGCCTTCGGTGGATTTAACGAATGCCTCTAGCGCTATGGTGCGTTTTTATGCCAAGTGGGATCTTGAGGCCGATTACGATTACGTTCAGTTTTCTGTATCGACGGATAACGGTGCTACATGGATCCCTCAATGCGGAAATTATACCGTAAATGGGACCAATGCCAACGGAAGTGTACAGCCGAACAACCAACCAGTGTATGAAGGAACCCAAGGCAGTTGGGTCTTGGAAGAAATCAACTTAAGCGATTACTTGGGACAAGTCATTAAGTTTCGCTTCAGGTTAGGAGCGGATGGAGGTACCGTAGGCGATGGGTTTTACTACGACGATTTCGAAGTGTTATTTAACGTGGATACGCTACCTTCCCTTCCGAACGCCTATTTCTCCATTGCAGCAGATACGGTATGTACCGGAGCAAATTTAGTTTTCAACGATCAAACTTCGAATAATCCAAACGCTTGGTCGTGGAATTTTGGCGATGGAGGAACGTCATCCGCTCAAAATCCTTCGCACACTTTTAACCAGGCAGGAACCTACACGGTGACCTTAACGGCTTCGAATCCTAACGGCTCAAGTGTATTTACCGATACCGTTACGGTCATTAGCTGCGCAGGCCTAGAGGACGTTGAAAAGCATGCTATCAGCATTGTGCCGAACCCCTTCCAAAACGCCTTAACGCTCAACGGATTGCAAGCAGGAAACATTATTCGGGTCGTAAAATTGGACGGAACGGTAGTGCTGACGCACACGTCAAAAGAAACGGAAGCGGTGCTATCGACCGAACTTTGGTCTAAAGGCGCATATTTCGTTGAAATTGACCAGGAAAATACACGGCAAGTACAGCTGGTAGTGAAGGAATAAGACAGGATTCGAGCTTGTTTTATTGGCTCCGTAGTTCAATGGATAGAACGAGCGTTTCCTAAACGCTAGATATGGGTTCGATTCCCGTCGGAGCTACAAAGACAACCGCATAATTCGTTGGTGAAGTTGATGGTTTTAACATTTTCCAGGATCCTCTTTGGTTTTTTTTATTTTTCAAGCATCTTTTTGGCAATTAATGCGTAAAAGCCTATATTTGAGTAAAATTTTTCCTATGAGAGTTTTTGTAAGCGCCTTAATGACTGCCTTGGTCTTGATGATTGTTCCTTCATGTATCGAGCACGAAGTGGTTCCTCCTCCCATCAATACGGTTAATTTGGATGCCAATTTCACCGGTTATGTGAGCGGAACCCAAGTTGAATTTACCCAAAACGTGAACAGCTATTTGGGAAATACTTCTTCTGAAACCTTT
>JBJTXE010000018.1:0-2112 GCA_046082075.1 Bacteroidota bacterium | reverse complement strand
GCACGATTGTCGGTAAAGTGGTTAGTGCGAAATTTTCAGCGAAATCAGAGGCGACGTTCCTCAACTTGGATCAGTCGTTTCCCAAGCAGATTTTTTCCGTGATGATTTGGAAGGATGGTCGTAAAAACTTCAGCTATAAACCGGAGGTGGATTTGGTGGGTAAATACATTGCGGTTAATGGTAAAGTTTCCTTGGACAAAAACGGGACTCCAGGAATCACGGTGGACAAGGAAGAGCAAATTCAAGCGTGGGAAGACGATTTCTACAAGGACTAAAAGACGTTTCGAAGGACCGCAAAAGCGATTACTATGCCTAATACGATCAACGTGGCGTGGTGTCCAAACAAGCGGTTTCTCCAACGCATCATGTTTTCAGATGGTTTCTTGATCAGATTAAAAACAACGCCCAAAGCGAGGTAAGGAAGGGCGAGCACCAACAGGGCATTTTGACGAAAGGCATCACGAAATTCGAAATTGAGTAAGGCGTGAATTGCACGCTGTGAACCGCATCCAGGGCAATCGTAATGGGTGAGGGATTTTACAGGACATTTAGGAAAAAAATGCGAAGTACTTGGGTCAAACCAACCGTAAATCAACAATAAAGCCAAGGCAAGAATCGATAAAACGATGATTTTGAAACGTTTACTCGAGGATTTTTGAGTTTCGTCGAGGCTCATTAATCAAAATTCAAAAACGCATCAGCCATTATTAGAAGAAAGTATAATGTTCCGAAAACAAAACCGCTTACCAATCCAATAATCGTCCAACGTTTCGCCTTTTTGGAGGCCTCTTCAGCTCCTTCATAATTGCCGTTTTTGTAGAAAGATTCGACGTTGGAGGCGTTGACAATTCCAATGATACCAAAGGGCATGCAACAAAATACCGTAACTAAAATCGATTCAACTAAATACGATTTCGGAGGGGTCTGCGGTTTAAGATATTCGTTGATGTCCATGCTAAAGATTTTGACAAAGGTATGTAAAAAATAAAAAAGGGCTTTTATGGCTAGTTATTCAGGACAATATAGGCATTCAAGCTCGTGGCAATGAGGACCCATAGCGCATAGGGTAGCAGTAACCAAGCTTTCCATGAGCGCAAAGGAATGAAGCGTAACAGAGAAAAGTAAATGACGGCGGACAATGCCAGTAAATCTATTAGAGCAACTACGGTCCAATGGTATTTAAAAAACAAGGGATTCCATGCCACGTTCAACACCCATTGCAGCAGATAAACACCCCAAAAAAGCCGCTTGTTTTGGAATTGGTTTTGAGCGAAAGCGAGATACATACTGTACCACACCATCAAGAAAGTCCATGCCGCACCAAAAACCCAACCCGGTGGGGTCCAGGGGGCTTTGCTTAGGTTTTGATACCAATTCGAAGCGACGCTATCGGCCGTAAATGAACTTCCTATGACTAATGCGCCGAAGTTAAGGAATAGGAATAAAGGAAGGTAGGCGGGTCGATTCATGTCGTTAGACTTTGTTGAATATATTGAATTTTTTCATGCAATGAAAGGCAAAGAGCCTCGTCCGTAATACCTTCATTTGGACGGAAGTTGTGCTGAAAATTAGGCAATGAAAAATGGTCCAAAATGATCGCTTGATGTCTTGGAAATCGCTCCAATGCTGCATTCATTACTCCCATTCCTCCTCGAGGTCCTGGAGAAGTAGATAACAGAAAAAAACGGATGTTTTCGAACGTCTTCTGTTGATACCTTGAACACCAATCGAAGAGGTTTTTAAAGGCTGCCGTGTAGCTGCCGTTATGTTCCGCTAAACTCAAAACAACGAGGTCAGCACTTGTCAACTTTTCCATAAAGTCAATGACAACGGAAGGGATACCCTCAGTTTCGCGATCTTCGCTGTATAAAGCGCATTCATAATCCGAAAGGCGTAATGTGCATACTTCTGCTTGTTCGAAGAGTAGTGCCACGTAGTGAGCGAATTGCTGATTGATGGAGAACTTACTCGTTGATGCTCCGAAGGCGATAATTTTCATGTTAGAACAATTTAGAAAGCAACCAATACCAAAAAACACCAAGAATAATTAGCCCCATCAGAATGCCAACAATTCCTATGATTTTTATCCATGTTACGCTAAAGCGGTCCAAG
>JBJTXE010000017.1:0-4953 GCA_046082075.1 Bacteroidota bacterium | reverse complement strand
TTAAAATACGAGACTAAAAAACTGCAAGGGATTCTAGGATTACTTGTGTTTCCTTTGTGGAAATACAGATTAACCTATCTCAAAATTAGGGAGTTTAAAAGATATATACGAGCGGATACGATAAAAGGATTAGGTAAATTGGGGATGCTCGAATAAAATTCAATTTATATCCTTGGTTTGTCCGCAATGATTTAAGTCATCTACTGTTATTAATCGGACTGTTTTTTATTACCCGCACCTTGTCGGAATGTATAATGTCCGTGGTTTTTTGGGTAGATTTACGCCTAAATGAAAGATATAAATGAAGCAAAAACGGATGTGTGGATTTAAAAGAAACGTCCGAATAATAAGCTCAAGTAGAATAAAATTAATTAGTAACTTAGTATAAAATAATTCGAATGAACAAGCAAATTGAAGTTGCATTAAACGAACAGATAAGCAAAGAAGCATCTTCTTCCCAGTATTACCTCGCTATGGCTTCTTGGGCAGAAACCAAGGGCTTGTCAGGTACGGCGTTTTTCATGTATGCACATTCCGATGAAGAGCGGTTTCACATGTTGAAATTGGTCAAATTTGTCAACGAACGAGGGGGACGTGCAATCGTTCCTTCCATTCCTCAACCACCCTCTGATTTTGATACCGTTCAACGCATGTTTGAATTGTTGTTGGAGCACGAGTTAACGGTAACGCAATCCATTAACGAAGTGGTAGATATTTGTTTAAAAGAAAAGGATTATACGACCCATAACTTTATGCAGTGGTATGTTTCTGAACAAATGGAAGAGGAGGCCTTAGCGCGTTCAATTCTGGATAAACTAAACCTCATCGGCAACGAGAAAGGAGGCATGTATTTGTTTGATCGTGAGATGCTTGAAATTGCGAACGCAAGTGGTTCAGAGCCGGCGAAGTAATTGGATACTATTCGGTATAATTTGGATTCTTGGTCAGTTTCATGCCCAGTTAAGTCCGCAATTTGACCATTACGGCATTGAAGACGGACTATCTCAATCTTCTGTCAATACCATTGTATCAGAGTCCAACGGAGCGATTTGGTCAGGTACGCAAGATGGATTAAACCATTTTGATGGATTTGAATTCCGGCATATAACGAAAGATAATACCCCTCAAATTTCCAGTACGTTTTTCCTTTGCAGTGAATCAGACCCTATGGGTAATTTATGGTTCGGCACTCAGAAAGAAGTGTTAAGGTATCATGTAAAATCCAGAACCTTTGCTTCGTTTAAAAACACGTTAACCTCTGCCAAGCCCATTCAATTGGTATACAGTTCAAAAGGTATTCTCAGTTTGTACGAAGACGGCCGTCTTTTTTTATTGCAAGACGGAGAGAAATCCTTTCAAGAAATCCGACTGCCTTCTCAGGTGAAACAGCTCATTAAGGGAAAATCCAAAATACACGTCCTTACCCAGTCGAATGTTCTTTATGTTTTTCAAGGGATAGGCAATTTATCGCTTGCATATTCCTTTCCCAAGGAAACCATATATTCTGCCTATGCGCTCGAAGAAACATTGATTTTTTTCTTGAAAGGAAAAATAATGGAGCTCGATCAAAAATACCGAACACTTTCCAACACACTTTCTGGATTCGACCTTTCCCTTAATCCTCAAGTGGTAAGCGTTCTTGATTTGAAATCAGGTCATGTATTAGCGGTCAAAGGGAGGGGTATTTTCTACAGGAATGATGTCGGAAAATGGCGCCATTTCACCTCCGACTTTTATCAACCGAATTCATTAAAATCCAATAACATTAATTGCCTTTATAAAGATCATGAAGAGGTGGTTTGGATTGGAAGTGATAGGGGATTGTCTTGTTTTAAAGAGGAAAACAATTCTTGGTTTAAGGTCGGGCCGAATCCTAACCCCATCAGAGGCTTGAATACCGAGAACGTTTGGAGTTTCGCAAAATTTGGCGAAGAACTAATGGTAGGGACCGACCAAGGAATCACCCTTTTTCGCTCTCAGGAAGGAACATTTCAGCACGTGCTCCGAACGGGAATTACGAACTCACAGGACGTTTCGGTCATGGATATTGAACCCTTGAAAGGTTCGAAATTTCTTTTGGCTTGTTTTGACGGATTGTGGTTGTTTGATGCAGAAAGAAAAACGTATGAAAAAGTTACTTTGAGCCCTCAGCTTCGCGAAAAGCACCGTCACTTTTACACGCTGTTCAGCCTTAAAGGAAGCATACTGGTAGGAACCTCTTCAGGAATTTTAACTTTTAATAAGGCCTCCAAGAAGGTAGAAGAAGTTCATTTTAAACCTTACGATGTTTGCAGGAGCTTTTTAAAGGACCGAAAAGGCACAATTTGGTGTGTCGCCGATAAATCCGGCCTTTCAACCCTCAATGTTGCAACCAATGAGTTCAAGTCAAGTGTTTTCAACAAGCCCCTTCGTAAAAAATCCAGCGATGTTTTTTCTTGTTTGATTGAACCCTATGGTTCGACTCTTTTTATTGGCACCCTGGGCTCAGGTATCGTTCAATTAAATACGGTCACAGGTAAGGTCGAACTTTTGGATAAAACTTCAGGCTTACCGAATAATGTTATTAATGGATTGATGTGGGACGCTTCCGGCACCATTTGGACCTCCACCAATCGAGGCCTCGCTTACATGAGCATGAACCAAGAAGGAAATTCCCGTTTTATGAGTTATGGAGAAGAGGATTTCGAGTACAATACCAATGCGGTTTTTCAAGAAGGAGGCAATTTGTATTTTGGTGGAATCATGGGTTTTGTGGTATTCTCGAATAAACTCGTGAATGAGCAAAATGCATCAGCTTATCCAAAAATTTCGATGGTGCGGCTCAAAAAGAGCACCGCTCAATGGCCAAAAGCTCAAATTTCCGATGCTCAATTGAAAGAAATCGCGTATGAAATGACCCTGCCTTACTATCGAAGGGATTTTGAGGTAAACTTCCAACCTAATTCCTTTTACCGTTCAAAAAGAATAGAATATAAATGTGAAATAATTGGTGAAACCATGGACACAATTTTCCTTGGGAACACCAATCATATTTCATTAAATGCCTTAGCATCAGGGACGTATTACCTCAGAATTTATGCGCGAATTGGTAAAAATGGAGCATGGACTGAGACCCCGGCGTTGTTGACAATTATCATCGAGCCTCCTTTTTGGGGCAGCAGCCTGTTTTTTTGGATTTGGGGTTTCATGGGGGCGATTGGAGCCTATGTTTATGTTCGATTGAGCGTTGCAAAAGAACGGAAAGAACGCCTTCAATTAGAGAGGCTTGTAGCCGAACGAACCCAAGAAATTCAATTAAAAAAGGAAGAAATTGAGCTCAAAAACCTCACGATACTTGAAGAGAAAAATAAGGTTTTGGACCAACAGAAATTACTCTACCTTGAAAAAATGAACGCCGAGAAATGGCTTAAAAACGCCTTGCCTGAGCAACGGTAAAGGAATTACAGCGGCTCGGCAAAGTCCGTCCCAAGTCCTTTGAATCGGTTACCATTCTGTTTACCGATGTGGTTGGGTTTAGTAAAATTTCTGAAACCATGACCCCAGCACGTTTGGTCAATAAGCTCGATGGATTATTTAAAAAATTCGATGCCATTGTCAAAGAGCGAAATATCGAAAAAATCAAAACAATTGGGGACGCCTACATGGCGGTTGGCGGAATTCCTGAGGCAAATACTACCCATCCCATAGATGTTTGTTTGGCGGCCTTGCTGATACAAGATTATATGGCCAGACACAAGTTTGATGCGCTAGCGAATGGAAAAGATTTTTGGGAAATCCGAATTGGTATCAACACCGGTCCCGTTACCACTGGAATTATTGGCAAACTTAAAATCGCCTACGATGTTTGGGGGTCTGCTGTAAACCAAGCCCAGCGTATGGAACAGTTTGCGGAACCAGGAACGATTTCCATTTCAGAAACGACCTTCCGTCTGATCGAACCGTATTTTGAAGCTCAACCCAGGGGAACCGCCCCTATGAAAAGTTCGTCGTTAATTAACCGATATGAATTATTACGCATAAAACCCGATTTATCACTCGGCGGTGAAGGATTAGTGCCGAACGACTTGTTTTATGAAATTTCCCAATTGCACCTCTACAGCCCAATAAAATATTATTCGGTAGAAACCGAAGTACTGCGAATGCTCGAAGAACAATTGCCTCTAAATTTGTACTACCACAGCGTAGAACACACACGTGAGGTCATTCAAGCGGTAGAGCATTTGGCCCTATGTGAAGGTGTTCGAGATGAAGGTCTGTTTTTGTTGAAAACCGCAGCCCTTTTTCATGACCTTGGTTTTACGCAACAGTACGAGCACAATGAGTCTATTGGCGTTGAATTAGCACAAAAAATCCTCCCGGATTTTGGATACAGCGACCTGCACATTCAAACCGTATCAGAGCTTATTTTTGCAACAGAAGTTCCTCATAAACCTGTGAATAAAATGCAAGAAATTTTGTGCGATGCTGACCTGGGATATTTGGGTACCGATGATTTTGAAATCATTTCACAGAAATTGAAACAAGAATTAATAGAAAAAGGTAAAATACACTCCGATAAGCAGTGGGACGAGATGCAAGTTCCGTTCCTTGAGAACCACCGTTATTTTACCCCAACGGCCATTGCTTCATTAGCGCCGAAAAAAGAAGAAAACCTAGCGGCAGTTAAAAACCGATTAGCCGCCAATAATTACATTTAAAGGGTTCTAATGTCTTTTCCTTTTGGCGTTTTCTTCTTTTCTTTAGCCGGTTCAATGGCAAAGGAATAACCCAAACTGTACATCAATCGCGTGCGAGGAACCGTATTAACCCATTGGTCGAGGTAAGAGCCAAAACTCAATTTGTGAACGCGTTGAATGTCGAAATCAAATCCTGCGTAATATCGAATCCGTGTAAACCGCTTGCCTTCTGCGTGATTGGTTGGATCATAAAAGAACTCTGCACTCACCGCCGGAC
>JBJTXE010000016.1:0-4026 GCA_046082075.1 Bacteroidota bacterium | reverse complement strand
GTGATTTTTCCATGCTTCAGTGGTCAGAACATACTCGATTCCATCCCCTGTTGGGTAAGGCTCTTTGGCCAAAAAATAGTCGAATGCTTTCACGGATAGAACCATCCAAAGCATCCATTTTAAAGCAAAAAACCAACGTTTATTGGACATATAAATAAAATACTAAAATCACCAAATAACGCAAGAATTTTCCCACGAATATGAAGAGAAAGCTTCCTTTCCAATCTGCCCGAAAAAACCCTAAAGCTACTGCCATGATGTCCCCTACAAAGGGGAGCCAAGAAAACAAGGCCAACCAAACTCCATAGGAATTCACCTTGTCTTTCCATCGGTGGATTTGGGCAGGCTTTACCCGAATTCTTGCCAACCATTCCGGATTACCAAGGTATCCTAGGCCGTAATTCAACCATCCTCCCAAAGAATTTCCTGCCGTTGCCACGATGAGGCAAATCCACGGGTCAAAATCAAATAGTATGACCCCAAACAATGCCTCTGAAGACAAAGGGATGACCGTCGCCGCTAAAAAGGAAGCAACGAACAATCCAAAATATCCCCAATCAATCCACTGCATAAAAAAAGGCCGGCGAACCGGCCTATTTCAAGAATGCTTTATACTTACTTTTTTACAAAATGTTTGGTTACTACTCCTTCTTCTGATTGAAGTTTCACAACATACATTCCGGGCGCTAAATCACTAATAACAACTTGTTGTGTTTGAACACCGTTGTTTGACGTGAAATTCAAATCAGCGACTAACGCTCCTAAATGGTTGTAAATAGCTCCTTCAACGCTGTTCGCTCCTTTAAAGTCAGCTTTAATGTTCAAAACATCATTCGCAGGATTAGGATAAACAACCGCACCAATTGCCGCTTGGTTTTCATTCAATCCAATACTTGGGTCGAAATTCAATCGAACCCAAGGGGTAGAAGTTTGATAATACCAGGTTTGGTCGGCGTAATCAAAGAAAAAAGATGTTTGTGGTGAAGAGGTTCCTGCGTTCACGACACGCAATCCCGTGCTTCCAGACCCAATTACCGCTAGGTAGGTTGTGTTTGGTTGAAGAGTAACCGGAACATTTAAGGCCATCATTTTATTCACGTTAAGGTTCGCAGCAGTCACAATCAATGGATCTGACTCCGATTCAAAAACGAAATCTCCCGTATTTACGTCAACGGAGTAAAGCTTCACAAATACTTCTGTACCCACCGTAGTTCCATTAGCACCACCTAACATGCGAACATCAATTCCCTTAAGTTCTTGCTGGTTCCAAATATCGTACAAGTTACCGGCTTCAAATCCATCTGGGCCATTGGACGTAGAGCCAGCAGGAGTTCCATTGTCGCGTGCATAAATGTAATTGGTTACCGAGAAGTTGGTGTTAGCAATGCTGTTATTCGCAGGAACGTCGTCGGTTGAATCTGCCCCTAGCGTGTGAACCACGGCATAGTTTCCTAAACCTGAAGGGGTAAATGGATTGGTAACGGTTAAGGTTACCGTATCCAAAGACGCCACGTTTACGGTTGAACTTGAAGCGGTAAATGCCCCTGAATTAACATTGATGCTATAATCAACTCCCGGCTGCGCATTGATTCCTCCGTTAAACACATCAATTTCAAAATCAATCGGTGCCGTTTGCGTTACTGGGATTTGATAATAGTTCAAACCTGCAGTTCCCCAGTATTTAGAGGTAATGCTCAAGTCGTTGGTTGGGTTAGTTTTAATCTTCACATTATCAATGTACCACCCGTAGGTAATCCAAACGTTGGCGTTTGCCGCTTGAGCTGGGTAGTTGGTTGTCCAACTGAAACGAACCCAAATGTTGCCGGGATTTGCTGGTAAAATCGTGGCTAAGTTGATGCTTTTTAAGTCTGGGTTAGCGTAGGCAGATCCCCCTGCTTGAGAGAGAACCGGTTTGTCTAAGTTATTTCCAACCGTGGTCCAAGTATTTCCATTGGTACTGATTTGAATTTCTTGAAGGTCGTTGAACCGCGCGCCGAATTGTTCAAACTCCAAGCTTACATGGTTAGTTCCTCCTAATGCTGCGATGTTAATGGGATTCGCTGTTGTCAATGTGTAGGTAACCCCCGTGGCTTGTGTTCCTGGTGTAGCGGTAGGGTCTCCATTAACTAACTCGGCATAATTTCCTCCACCCGTTGAGCTGATTCCATTACCACTCCACCATCCGTCAGACACATTGTTAATATTCCATCCAAACTCAATTCCTGCTTGCCCGTCATTGTCGATGGTCCAATTCGCAGCATTATCGAAATTATCCGACCAAAGCGTAATCCCTAAGGATTTCGTTGATGCTTCTGGTTTTGCCGTATGGGCATTTGCAAACGGAGCCAAACTGTTAGAAGGCATCACGCGTGAGAGTTTCTGTCCGAAGGCAATCGTGGCAGATAACATTAAAACAACTGGTACTATTCTTTTCATAATTAATTTTTAGAAGGACTAAATTAAGGTTATTTAATGTGTCTTCCAAATGTCATTCGAGAAAAGAAAGTTTTTCCCGATAATTAACTAATTGGTCGAACTCAAGAGAGCAAGAAAATATTCCTTCTTCGTGTTTACACGGTCCAAAACTATAGCTTCCGTCCATCGCCACAACACATGAGTTTCCGGAATAGGGCAGGCCGTTTCCGTCGACACCGACACGGTTCGCGCCCGCAACATAACACTGGTTTTCAATGGCTCTTGCCTTCAACAGCGCATCCCAATGCGCCATGCGTTTTTCTGGCCAATTCGCGACATATAACAAAAGGTCATACTTGGGTTTTCCATGAACAAGACCATTTCGGATTAACTCAGGAAACCTTAAATCGAAACAAATCTGTAGGTTGATCTTCCACCCTTTGAACGATACAATCCTTTCTTCTTTCCCGGAAAGGTAATGGTGATGTTCCCCTGCCAATTTAAAGGTTTTTCGTTTATCATAGACTTCAACTTTTCCTTCTGGCGTAACAAAAACTCCCCGATTAAGGTTACCTTCACCCGTTTTAGTCATTACGGAAGTGTAAACCGATGCCTGAATTCTTCGTGAAAGGTCTTTGAGAAAAACTAGGGAAGAATTTGCGTCGGACCATTCCTCGGCTAAGCTTGTGTTCATGGAAAATCCTGTGTCCACCATTTCAGGAAGCAATAAAATATCGGTCGTTAATCCTTGGGTTAACTGGGTTATTTTTGCTCTATTAGCTGCTTTATCTTCCCACACTTGGTCGAATTGCAGCAAAGAAAGGGTTAAATCTTGCATAATCGTTCTGTGGCTTCCATTAATGTTTGTTCGGTTTTGGCAAAGCAAAACCTTAAATGTTTTAAATCCCTTCGGTCATGATTAAATACTGAGATGGGTATCGAGGCAACTCCGGCCTCTTTGGTCAGGCGAATGGCAAAATCAACGTCGTGCTCCTCGCTTATTTGAGCATAATCCACGGTTTGAAAATACGTGCCTTCGCAAGGTAATAAGTGGAATTTGCTTTTTTCTAACCCTGAGCAAAAAAGCGCGCGCCTAGAGCGGTAATCACGATTTACCTCCTCTGCTGAAAATTCATGGAGGTAATCGGCAATACCTATTTGAACAAAAGAATTTACGGAAAACACTAAAAACTGATGTACCTGTAATATCCGATTCATAAGCGCTTCTGGAGCCGTTAAATACCCGATTTTCCATCCCGTTGCTTGCAAGGACTTGCCAAAGGATGCCATAACCACGGATCGCTCTCGCAAAAAAGCGGAATTTCGAGCGGAATAATGTGGGTGGTCAAACGCTAAATACTCGTAAACCTCATCTGAAAGGATATTGAGGTTGGGGTATTTGGACAGAATTCTTTCCAATTCTAGGTATTCTTTTTTCTCCCAAACCCTCCCGCTTGGATTGTGAGGAGAGTTTATAACAATGAGCCTTGTTCTTTGAGTTATTGCAGCTTCTATGCGATCCCAATCGGGCAAATAATCCTCGTTCAGTGGAACATGAACGGGTTTTGCCCCCACCAAAACCACCGGCAACTCGTAACAATCATAACAAGG
>JBJTXE010000015.1:0-2542 GCA_046082075.1 Bacteroidota bacterium | reverse complement strand
TTGGTTTTAATAATCAAAAAAATGCATACCTGATTTTTAACGATAATAGAAAGAACTACGACGACGGTGGCGGTTTTTCTAGGAACAACAACGACGTTTACGGTCTTAATTTAAGCCTTTGGCGAAACGTTGTAGCCTTGGTAACCATTGATTTAGCTACCGGTAACTTGGACCGAAGCACCATGTTTTCTCGCAAGGAACTATCAGCAATTGCCATTCCTAAAACCATGAAAGTAGATTGGAAAAATAAAGAAGTATTGTTGTACGCCGTTAATCGAAACCGTGAAAAATTTGGACTCATTTCGTTTAAGTAAAGGACTTCTATGGATACTTTTGAGTGCACTTTGCGCTTGTAAACCCGAAAATAATCCCACGGCTACCGTTACAGAAACCATTGATGTAACCACACTCGACCCGCATTCCTATGCCAATTTTAACGAGGTACAAACACGACACCTTGCGCTTGAATTAGAGGTGAGTTTTGCAAACCAAACAATTTATGGAATCGCTCGGCATGAAATCATCAACAAAAATGCGCGCAAAGCCATTTTTGACATCAATGGACCCCTTATACAAAAAGTAACCACGGGACCGAAAGGCAAAGAAGAAGAAGTGGACTTTGTTATTGGTAAAATGGACAAGGATTCAGTTCTTGGGCAACCCTTAATCGTAACCATCACACCGGCCACAAAGTACGTTAACATCTATTATAAAACAGGAAATCGATGCGATGCCGTTGAATGGATTAATCCAACGGGTAAAAAAGAAGCGTTTTTGTACACCCAAGGACAAGCTATATTAACCAGAACCTGGATTCCAATACAGGATGCACCATCCAATAGGATTACGTATGACGCAACGGTTAAAGTGGCCCCGTATCTCTTGGCTTTGATGAGCGCGAATAACCCAACATCCCTGAATCCAAGTGGGAAATACTCGTTTAAAATGGAACATCCCATTCCGTCCTATCTGATAGCGCTCACCGTAGGAGATATTCGTTACCATGCCTATTCAAAACGTTGCGGTGTTTATGCGCCTGCCCATTTACTCTCCTTAGCACGCCAAGAATTCATCGATCTCCCCCAAATGATTTCCTCTGTTGAAAAACTGTATGGCCCTTATGCCTGGGGCAGATATGACATCATGGTACAGCATCCGTCGTTTCCTTTTGGTGGTATGGAAAACCCACGTTTGACCTTTTTAAATCCGGCTATTGTAGCGGGAGATAAAAGCTTGGTATCAGTCGTTGCCCATGAGCTAGCCCATTCGTGGTCGGGGAACTTGGTAACCAATGAAACCTGGAATGACTTTTGGATCAACGAAGGATTCACCGTATATCTCGAGCATCGCATCATGGAGGAACTTTATGGAAAAGACTACTGTGAAATGCTGAGTGAAATCGAATGGGACGAACTTCAACAAGAATTAAAAACCATTCAAAGTTCCGAACATCCCGAGGACGCAGCGTTGCTTTTACAGCTTAAAAATCGGAACCCAGACGATGGAATGACTAGTGTTGCCTATGTGAAAGGTGCCTATTTCTTAAATAACTTAGAGCATACCATTGGCCGCAAGAAAATGGACCAATTTTTAAACGCGTATTTCAATCAACACCGCTTTCAGTCTATGAATACTGAGAAATTCATCGCATTCATGCAAGGTAACCTCTCGGGTACCAAGTTGAGCAATTTGGATTATAACCGTTGGATTTACCAACCTGGCATACCTTCCAATGTTGGTTATACTCCCTCGGTGCTCTTAAGCAGGATGAAAACCTTGGCGAAAACTACGAACAAAGGAATAGATATTTTCGCTCCTGTAAAAAAAGTAAAATGGATCGCCAAAAAAGGAAGTAAAAAGAAACGTAAGAAAACTTACATGGAACAACTCGACCCCAAAGCATTTAATACCCAACAATGGATCATGTATTTCAGAACCTTAAATTCCACCATAACCCCTGAAAATTTGAAAAAAATGGATGAAATTGCTTATTTCTCTCGGGCCAACAGTGAAGTGCGATTTGAATGGTTTTTACTCAACCTAAGGTGCGGAAACTGGGGCATTGAAAAGGATTTACAAGCTTTCTTGGCGAGCAATGGACGGAGAAAATACGTATTACCTTTATTCAGCAGCATCGTTCGGGATAAAAATAGGCTGGAATGGGCCCGTGAAATTTATCAAAGCGCTAAAGGTAATTACCACTCAGTAACAAGGCATTCGGTTGAAAAATTACTGTACTAGTTAATGTTAGTTGGCAATTTCGCTCATGTACCTCAAACGCACCAGGCGTAATTCTTCCTCAGAGTAGAGGCCATCAAATTCACGGTACGCAACGCCGATATCGTCCGTATCTGACGAATTAAAGTAATCGAAGATTTCGTCTTGTTCGGTAACATCGATGCGCTGATTGATGTAATAGGATAAATTAACTCGGGTTCCAGAGGAAACGATGGTTTCAATTTCATGCAGGATCTCATCAAAGGACTTTCCTTGATTAGCGGCAAAATCTTCTAAAGACAACTGGCGATCAATGTGCTGAATC
>JBJTXE010000014.1:0-19302 GCA_046082075.1 Bacteroidota bacterium | reverse complement strand
ATTACCTTGATTGCTTCCACCTCGATGGGATGCATGGACAGTACGTCGATGACGATTTCGCCGAATTTAGGGGCTACGTATTATGTTCCGAACACCTTCACGCCGGATGGGGATAAGTTCAATCAGGTGTTTTTACCAACCTTTTCAACGGGAGTATCCTCGGAGGGCTATGAGATGGTGATCTACAACCGATGGGGAGAAGTGATGTTTGAAACCCACAATATGCAAGTAGGCTGGGACGGCTCCTACGGAATAGAAGGATTGGATTGTCCAACTGGAACTTATACGTATAAGATTACTTTTGTATTGGTCAACGGCGGCCAAGAACGAATTATTCTAACAGGCCACGTAAATTTATTGCGATAAAAGCAACGTAAATGATTGAATTAACGTTTGGGTAATGTAAATTTGACACATAGACGAAGCAATGAAAAAAATACTATTCTTAATTGTTCTTTCAATATTATGTAATAAAGGGTTTTCCCAAACGCAAATTAGTGTTGGAAATCAATTAAATACCTTTTCCGGGATGATTCGAGGCTACCATTTTACGGCCCCGACAAATTTTACCATTTGCGGTTTGGAGGTTCCAACGACAGCATCCAACGGTTTGCAGACCGTGCGTGTTGTACGGTTCAATGCCGCTGCACCTCCAGCGTTTCCAGGGACGACCAACAATTTTATACAATTGTTTTCTGCAACGAATCAACCTAATGGTATCATTCCTTGCAATATTCCCGTAACCGCAGGGCAAATTATTGGTGTTTATGGCGTTAGAGGTAATTGTGTTAATACCTACGGGCAACCAAATTTTGTAACAAGTATTTTGGGATTCCCAACAACCCTCTCAAGAAGTGGTATGCAAAGTTGCCCCACTGGTGGTCAGCCCATGGCGAATATTTGGTCAGAAACGTTTTATAATATTGGCCGAATTTGGATGTATATTAACTGCTGTGCAGCACCAACAGCTACCGCCACCAACAGTGGGCCAATTTGTTCTGGGGCCACCTTGAACTTATCCGCAAATCCAACTCCTGCTGTTCCATTAGCCGGTGTTTATACCTACAGCTGGACGGGGCCAAATGGATTTACTTCCAACCAACAAAACCCAACGATTCCCAACGCAACGGTTGCCGCATCAGGAACTTATACGGTCGCCATAAATTCGAATTGCGGTTCCGTCAGTGCCACTACCCAAGTCACGGTTAATCAAACACCAACCGCTACTATAACCAATAATACTGGTACGACGATCATAGATTGTAATGCCCCAGTAATTAATGTTACCGCAAACGGAGGCGGAACCTATTCTTGGGACAACGGACTCGGGACAAATGCAAATGCTTCAATAACGACAGCAGGAACTTTTACGGTTACCGTTACGAGCGCTCAAGGCTGTAGCAACACATCATCTATTACTACAACCGTTGCCCCAGTTCCTTCAGTGACCGTCAATGACGCAACAATTTGTTCTGGACAATCAGCCACCTTAAATGCGGTAACCTCGCCTGCGGGAGGAACTTTGACTTGGAGCAATGGTCAAACTACCAATTCGATAACGGTCAATCCAATGCAAACAACCTCCTACACCGCTACCTACACTTGGAACGGCTGTTCTGCTACAGATACAACATTAGTTACTGTCAATCCAACTCCAACAGTTTCAGTAAACAGTGATACCATTTGCAACGGCGACACCACCCAATTAATCGCTACTCCGGATTTACCTGGAGGAACTTATTTATGGTCCAATAATCAAACAACCCAAGCCATAAATGTAAACCCTGGATTACCAGGAACAACGTATTCAGTAACTTACACATTAACAGGATGCACCGCTCAAGCGTCAGGAACGGTTACCGTGAACCCTGTTCCAGTATTATCCATCGCACCATTAGTAATGTGTTATGGAGAGACAGGCACAATTACAGCGGTTCCTAACCTACCTGGGGGAACGTTTTTGTGGTCTCCAAATAACCAAACCACGAATTCAATCACGGTTGCTCCTTTAGTTACAACTACCTATCAAGCGCAATATACCTTAAACAATTGTGTGAGTAATTTAGCCAACGGTTTGGTAACGATAAAACCGCTTCCGGTGATGGACTTTAGCTTGGATACAACATGGGGATGTATCCCATTAAACGTTACCATGTCCATTGATGCTCCTAACCCAAATACAACCTATCAATGGGTTTCAACCAATAATTTTACAGGAAGTGGTCCGTCGGTACAAAATCTTTATGCAGCAGGAGGTTGTTATTCCATTTTTGTTGTGGGAACGTTGAACGGGTGTGTTGATAGTGCTTCAATGTTGAGCGCAGTATGTACGGAAGGATTTCCTACGGCTGAATTTTCGTCTAACGTAGCGGTATTTACAGAATCCTCTCAAACGGTTGAATTTACGAATTCTAGTATAGGAGGGGTAACCTATTTTTGGAATTTTGGCGACGGCGAAACTTCAACAGAGTTTTCACCGTCCCATTTCTTTCTAGGAACCCAATCAGGGGCGGAAATTACCTTAACAGCATCAACCTCTTTCGGATGTTCGGATAGCACGAAACTTACCATTGGCGCTCAAGTAGGAGGCCTGTATTATATTCCGAATGCCTTTACTCCGGATGGGGATCCATTCAACCCTCACTTCAAGCCTTTATTTCCAGTAGGTTTTGATCCCTACAATTACAATATGCTAATTTATAACCGTTGGGGCGAAGTCGTTTTTGAAACCAACAACCTTGAAGTTGGTTGGGATGGATCTTATGGAACAGAAGGCCTTGACTGCCCTCCCGGAGTTTATACTTACTACATCAATATCAAAATGCCAGATGTCGATAAAATCGTTCAATTCGTTGGCCATGTTACGTTGGTTCGATAAGCTAACTTTGATAGTGTTCCTATAAGAAGAACTGTTTAAACCATCGCTCCATAAAAGGGTTGGATATGTGTTCAATGATTGCTGATCTTAATAAACCAAAGATTTTATCGTGTGTTAAGTGTAATAAATGGCGACGTTTATACGTTAACCAGTGCGATTAAATAAACCATAGAATTTATAATCTTTGGGTTTCTTCGGATTACATCAAAAAAATGCAAGAATGAAAATACTAGTGGCAGAGGACGATGAAAATTTAGGTGTTTTGTTGTTTGATTTCCTGCAATCTAAAGGTTACACCGTGAAGCTGGTGGTAGATGGAAAAAAAGCAATCGCAGCTTTTAGACAAGAACCTAGCAGTTTTCAGTTTATTATCTTGGATGTGATGATGCCAGAGAAAGATGGATTTGCGGTGGCAAAAGAAATTAGGTTAATTGATAAAAAAACCCCAATTCTTTTTTTGACCGCAAAGAACATGGAGCAAGATCGATTGAAGGGATTTGAATTAGGCGCGGACGATTATTTAACTAAACCTTTTGCCACGGAAGAATTGAGTGCCCGCATTAATGCAATTCTTCGCAGAACACAACCAAATGGAATTTCGTCACAAATTCCCATAGGAAAGTTCAATTTCAATAAGTCTCAGAGCTTGCTGATTAAGGACAACTTTACCTATAAATTAACCACCAAAGAAAGTTCGCTTTTAGCGCTTTTAGCTAATAATATCCATGAAGTGGTTGATCGTCAGGGTGCTTTAAGAGCTATTTGGGGAGACGATAGTTATTTCAACGGAAGAAGCATGGACGTATATATCGCTAAACTTCGCAAATTATTAAAAGATGACCCTTCAGTTCAAATTGTAAATGTTCACGGAGTTGGTTTTAAGTTGATGGTGAAATAGGCTAATTTTACGCCATGCAAAAGCGGTTTGTTTCAGGAATCTTAGTTTCCTTATCATTGAATTTACTGATTAAACCGTTTTCTGTTTTAGTGATTGATGCGGGAGTTCAACGTTCTATTGGAAACGTAGAGTACGGTAAATATTTTGCCCTTTTATCCCTCACCTTAATTACCAATATTCTTCTCGATTTAGGAATAAATAATTACACGGTACGAAATATAGCACAAGACGAAAAACGTATTTCATACCACATCAACAATATCCTTCCATTTCGATTTGTTCTATTCTTGCTTTATGCTCTGTCTGTAATTATCTCGGCCTATGTTTTTGATTTAATCGAATCAAATCTAACCGTATTGATTTTGCTTATTTTGAATCAGTTTTTGGTGCAAAATATTGCCTTACTTAGAAGTTTTTTTTCAGGACAACATCGGTTTATTTTGGATTCTTTTGTCTCGGTTTTAGATCGTGCCCTTTTGATTTTAATTATTGGCCTCACTTTCATTCAATTACCGGATTGGATAACGATTCAGTATTTTGTGTTCATCCAATTTGTATGTTATGCCGTGACCTTGATTTTTGCTTTTGTTTGTTTTCGTGGGGTAATTCATTGGTCAAGTGTATCATGGAATTGGACGTACATTAGAACTATATTAACGGAAAGTGTTCCATATGCGGCCCTGGTGTTATTTATGTTGATTTATAATCGCGCAGATACTTTATTAATTCGATTGCTAGCTAATAATGGCGCTTATGAGACAGGAATCTACGCTCAGGGCTTTAGACTATACGATGCTTTGTATATGGTTGGAATAATCTTCGCTTCAGTGTTGTTTCCTATGTTCAGCAGGATGTTGCACCGAAAAGACACTCAAATCAATGATTTAATTGAGATGTCATCGAAATGGTTAATTGGAGGTGTATTGGCACTGGTTTTTGTTGCCATCGAAAATGCGGATGTTATTCTTTCGAGTTTATATAAAAATCAAGTTACACAGGACTCTAGCTTTGTGTTTATTGGATTAATGTTAGCTTTCCTTGCCATGAGCTTTAATTTTATCTTTGGCACATTACTAACAGCCAATGGTAATTTGAAGATTCTGAATCGTATATCCATTGTTGGCGCCATTTTATCGGTCGCCCTGAATATTATCTTCATTCCAATAGCGGGAGCCAAAGGGGCTGTCGTCATCGCAATAATTACCCAAACAACGGTTTCGTGTTCTTTGGTTTATTTTTCATACCAGAAAATTAAGTTCAAAACCTCGTTAACTACGTGGTTTTCGTTATTGATGTTTGCGTGTTTCTTATGCTGCCTTCATCCTTTGCTGAATATGGCCCCTCGACTTTTAATCCCGATATTATCCCTTTTACTTGCAATTTTTGGGTCTTTTTGGTTTTCGTTGCTCGAAATCAAAAAAATTTATTCAAGTCTATTTAAAGAAACCAATCTTCAATAAATTATGGAGTTTTTCGTTAAGTCGATGCTATTCACGTATCTTAGCAACTGATTTACGCTATGGAAGAAAACCTTAATGCTTTTACCAAGGGCACCGATAGTCTTATCCGTTTTTTATGGTCTCGACGTAAGCCCATAATATTATTCACAACCGCAGCGCTGGTTGTTTCCACTATTGTTGCATTTTTACTAACTCCCCTATATTTAAGTACTGCCATTGTATTTCCTGCTGCAACCAGTAGTGTTTCTTTTTCGGAACAACGGAATGCCAAAGCTGCGGCAATGGACTTTGGCGAAGAGGAGCAGGCCGAACAACTTGTTCAAATTCTTCAAAGTTCAAAAATTCGCGACAAAATTATTCTGGAGTTTGACTTATTCAAACATTACCGAATTGGTGAAAACACGACCAATAAAAACTTTAAAATTAATGAGGCCTATAACAATCATATTTCTTTTAACAGAACCCGGTATGGATCAATTCGAATTGATGTATTGGATGAAAGCCCCAAATTGGCCGCAAGAATCGCCAATAAAATTGTTGATTTGATTGATACCGTAAAAAATGAAATGATTGCGGAGAGAACCCTGCCTGCGTTTCAGGTGAACCAACGAAAGCTCAATCAAATGAAAAAAGACAGGGACGTTATCTTAAAAAAATTGGACAGTTTAGCAGACTTGGGGGTCATTGCATTAGACGTTCGATCCAATTTGTTTCAGGCTTATGTTGATTCTAAAAATCCGAAAGATCGTGAAGAGTTGAAGCGAAAAATTGATATCAATATGAAATACGGTGCTATGTATGATGGGCTAGAATATATGCGCAATGAAAAAATCGTAAAAATTGAGGATTTTAATGTTTCTTATGAACAAGCGGAGTCGGATGCCAATACTAAATTTAACCACAAGTTTGTTGTTGAAAGAGCCGTAGAGGCAGATAAAAAAGATCAGCCCAAACGATTAATTATCATACTTGTTGCCACATTAGCAGCGTTTGTGTGTGCCGTTTTCGCCCTGTTGTTTTGGGAGAAAATAAAAGAATTAAGAAGCGTTTGATGCGCACCATCCCGTTAAGTACGATTGTTTTCGGGGGGCTTTTAGGATTATTATTAGCCTACATCTATCCATTTGGATGGTATTACAGTATTCTTCCACCCGCGCTATTAGTTTTTCTTTACCTGACCCTTTACCACACACAAACGGTGTTTATCTGTTTGGCATTTTTCACGCCACTATCCATTAATATTGAGGAGTATACGAATGGCTTCGGATTGTTTATTCCCACAGAGCCCATTCTGTTTGGATTAATGCTTTTCTTTTTAGCTTATAAACTAACAACAAGTGCTGGATTTTGGCATAGCTACAGACATCCCTTGTACATAATATTGTTTTTATACTTAAGTTGGCTGGTCATTACTTCCATTCCAAGTTCGAGCCCGATGGTGTCATTTAAAGCGCTTTTTTCTAAGCTGTGGTTTATTGTTCCTTGTTTTCTCTTTTCACCAATTTTTTTATACAATTGGCGATCAATTCGTCAGTTTTTCTGGTTTTTTACCATAGGAATAACCATTGTAATCATTTATACTATAATCAATCATGCTGGTTATAATTTTGGAGAAAAAGAAAGCCATTGGGTAATGTCACCTTTTTACAAGGATCACACAATTTATGGGGCGGCTATTGCATTAGCTTTACCTTTTCCAATCATGCTATTTCTATCCAAGCATCAATCGCCGCTGAACGCCGCAGTGCTTGGCGCTTTGTTCATTATAATCGTGGCAGGGCTTTATTTTTCCTATACAAGAGCCGCTTGGTTAAGTGTATTGGGCGCAGGAGCAATTTTACTGTTGGTTTACTATAAAATCAATATTCGATGGGTTATTGCCACCACGATAATTGGGGCTTTTGTTTTTCTAAAGTTTGGCGACGCGATTCAAATGGAGTTAGCTAGAAATAAGGTGGAGCATACCACAGAGTCGTTTGACGATCGACTTAAAAGCGCAACCAATGTAACAACTGACGCCTCCAACTTGGAGCGTATAAATCGTTGGGCGTGTGCCCTTGAAATGTTCAAAGAACGCCCTGTTTTCGGTTTTGGTTTAGGGACCTATTCCTTTGAATACGCTCGATTTCAAGAACCCGAAAACTTAACCATTATTTCTACCAATTTTGGTGATATGGGCAATGCGCATAGTGAGTATTTGAGCGCTCTTTCAGAGACCGGCCTCCTGGGTTTGATCCTGTTTATTGGCTTAATTTCCACGGGGTTTTATTATCTCATTGATTTGGTACAAAGCTCAAGAGGATTGAATCGACAAGTGTTCGTTTTTTCCTGTGGAATGTTATTTTCCTTAACAACTTACTTCATTCATGCCTTTCTTAACAACTTTCTAGACACCGATAAGGCAGCGATACCCGTTTTTACTATGTTCGCTTTAACCTTAACGCTGAAACAATTTTTACTTCTTCAACCAGAGGGAAGGATTTAACGGCGTTGTATCGATTCCGCTTACACTATGGATTTCAAAATGAAGCACAGATATATTTCCTTCCGTTAATAAACTTCCGAGGTTTTGTTTTGTCGTTACGTTTTGTCCTACACTTACACTAACAGAACTTAAATTGCTGTATACTGTTCGGTAGTTACCATGCTTAATAATGACAACTTTTCCTGCGCCTGCAATGCTAAATACAGAACTCACCTCTCCCTCAAATACTGAACGGACACTTGCTCCAGCACTGCAGGACAAATCAATTCCGTTATTGTTTTCATAAACATCTTTTAGCGTAGGATGGGCATTTTTGCCGAATTTACTCGTTACCGAGCCTCCTACGACTGGAGAAGGAAGTGAACCTTTGTTCGACTCAAAGTTTTTACCTGCAACGGAGCCCTCTGAGGAAAGCTCTTCTGGCTTATAGGTTGGAGTTGGCTCATTTGATCTTCCTGTGCTTTCCGATGGCTTTGTTGATGCTGTAGTTGGTTTTGGTTTAGCTGCCTCTTTGGCTTTACGTCGTTCTTCCTCCTTTTTCGCTTCCGCCAATATTGCCGATTGAATTTTTGACTCTATGTTTTTTCGTTTCTTTTCTGCCTCTTTCAATTGAGCGAGTAAGGCAATTTCATTTAATTTAAGTTTCGCATACGTTTTTTCTTTTTGTTTTTTGTCTGCTTCAATCTTGGTCTTTTCATCCTTTTTTTCATTCAATGCAAGTTCTTTATAATTTTTTTGTTCTGCGATGGCGTTAATTTCTTGTGCAATGAGCTGTTGATTCTGAAGGATTAATTCTGCTTGCCTTCTATTTAAGCGAGCAACTTTTTTTAAGTAATCATGACGATGCAAGGCCTCTTGGTATGATCTAGCGGATAACAGAAACATTAGTTTACCGAGGTTGTTTCTTTTTTTATAGGCAAACTTGAGCATCTTTTTATATTGATCACGAAGTTTTATTAGACGGTTTTTTAAGCGGGAAATCTCATTTTTTTTCGAAATCATCTTTAATTCCGCCATTCGTACTTGACTGTCGAAAACCCTCACTAAGGCCTCTCGGCTTTTGATTTGATTTTCGAGCAAAGCCACTTCATTCAGTGAATTCTTGGAGTTGGTTTGGACTTGTTTCAATAAGCTTTTGGTCTGGGCAATTTTTTTCTCCAGATTTCGCTGTTCCTTTTTTAAGTTGTCTGGACTCTTTTGTGCACAAACACTCATTCCAAAGAAGCAACAAAGCACAATTAGGTTAAGGGCATTTTTCATAGTCTTGTGGTATTTCAACGGAAATTTCCTGAGGGATATTTAGCTCATAACGATCCATGGTGATTCTAATCGTCGATTCCTTTCCATTGTCAACAACGGAAATCAGTATGGACGCTGGGGTGTTTATTGAACCCTCATTCCAACTTAAGTAAGAAACTTTCATGCTTCGTCCATCGGATAAAACCATACGTTGATCGACGATTCGTTGGCTTTTTTTTGCATAGGTGTAAAACACGGATAGGGCGCTGTCTTTTTGAAGGAATGAGATTGTATCGAAAGTACCGTTCGGTAGAGGCAGCAGTTCCGCCGCGGCAGATAATGCTATGGGAAGCCCAAGAAATAGTTCTTGTAAATTGTTTAAGGACAATTCAATACCCACTACTTTTTTTAAAGAACCCAAAGGAAGCTGTCCGTAGCAACGGTCCTTTTTGTTCAAATAGAGGATGCTGTCGCTTTTAATAAGAGCGTTAACAAAGGGAATAGAAGCAAATGATATTAGGGCGTTGGCAGCACTGTCCTTAGAGCATTTCAAACTTAATTTCACCCCTAATTTCCGCTCACCATCGGAATAAGCTACGCTATATTTTCCATAGAGCCAACGCCAAGCTTGTGAATGTATGCTATCTAAAACACGAGGTTTTTCGGGCTCGGGAATTATCGAGATCATCGTCGTTGCCGGAGGATTGATGGCTGCCGTGTTCGTTTTCCGAGCACAGGCAGTGAACAGAAGTAAGGCACACACCGAAAAAAGACAAGAAGTTAAGTGCTTATTCATGGTATTTGTCTCGTAATCTTAGCGAATGGTTTCCTTTAACTTTGGCCTCCTTCCAATAGTAATTAGCTTGGGTTTTATCCCCTTTCATCATAGCAATATCGCCTTGGAATTCGAGCCCAAAACGAATTGGATAGTTGCTGTCCATGGCTTTTTCTATCCATTCAACTGCTTGAGAAAACCTCCCTTGAGTTAGGTATTGTTTCGCTTTTAGTGCCATAAAATATCCTTGTTGTGGGTCGTGTTGAATACAATCGTTAATGAGTGAATCAACAAAGGTTACACAAGCTTGGTACGATAGCAGATTTTCCGCAACCTCGGCTTTTAAAATATAATTCTTAGGCGCTTTCTGAAACAACATCCCTAAAGACGCTATGGCAAGGTTAGTATTATTCGATGAAGCCGACACAAGCGCTTGGTAGGCCCTAAATTGAAGTTCAAGTTCCCGGTTGTCGACCACATAGTTTTCACCCAATTCCAGCGCGCCTTTTGACTCAAGCGTTTTGCCGAGTTTATATAAGGCAATTCCCTGCATGAGGTAAGGAAAAGGTTGCAAAGGAAAGAACTCAATGCACCTGGAACTGCTGTTATACAGGCTGTCCCAAATGTCTTCTCTATAACTAATCATCAATACAGGATTCCAAACGGGATATGCATTGGGGTTGATCGACAATGCTTGCATGTAATAAGAGAGCGCAGAAAAGGGCTCGTCGCATTGCATCATTAAATCTCCGTTAAGGGTGCAGGCAACAAATGCTTGCGGGTTTTGTTGTAAAAATGCCCGGGTTATATCTTTGTTTTCCGTGGTGCATCCAAAGGATTTATGGTTGTTTAGAAGTATTTCCGCTTTTTGATCCGTGGACAATCCTTTCAATACAATGGATTCGTTCAATAGTCGCTGTCCCTCTTCTTGACTGCCCGTTTTTAAAAGATAGTTTCCGTACAAGTATCGAGCATAACCGTTTTCCGCATCTGCCGAACAAAGCTGTTTCAAAAGGGTCATGGCTTTTTCGGTATTGTTGCTTTCCAGGTAAGCATCAATTAACGGGGCCAATAAACGCACTTCGGCTGAAAAATCAAGCAAACCTTTTTCTAAAATTGCGCAAGCTTTTGCCATTTGATTTTGGGCTTGATAAATACGGTACTTGTTAAGATAGAGTTCAATGGAAACCCCGGTATTTTTTTCTTGAGCTGAAAGCACCCGTAAGGCGGACTTGTGGTCGTTACACTTCATGTAGTTTTCAAAACAAGCAAAGTAATGTTCTGATTCATAGGGGAATCGTTGGGTTAGTGCCTCATACGTTTGTCCTGCTTTAGCATAATTCCCAGTTGCAGAGTACATGTAACCGATTTCCGTGGCGATGAAATGGTTTTCAGGATCTGCCTCTCCCGCCATTAATAAATACTTGGAGGATTCTTGCCAATTTTCTTGGTCAAAGTAAATTTTGGAAAGAAGATACAGGTTAGCATCGTTCTTTGGGTTTATTTTCAACACTTCATTACTTGATCCAAGGGCACTGGTATAATCTCCTTTTAGGTAGCCTCTAACCGCTTCATGGTATTTTTGGGTTTCTAAAAACTGAGGGGAAGTACTTGTACTCGTCGTTGTTTCATGGGACTTGCAAGCCATTAAAACAGAACACAAGAAAATGCCAATCACAAATTTACCCATGAAACTCTGAATAATCCCCCAAACTTAAATCTTTTGGTGTTCCTGTTAAAAGACTTTTTGAACCAATCATAGAATCGTTGATTACAAGATTTTGTACGGAACAATCTTCTTGAATGATACTGTTGCGTATACAACAATTGGTGATTTTAGTTCCTTTTCCAATACTGACATGTGGTCCAATAACCGCATTATGGAGTTCGACATTGTCCCCAATAAAACAGGGTTGAATAATAACACTGTCGATATTAACGCAGGACGGGGAACAGTACAATTTTTGATCCATGTAGTCGAAATCAAGGACTCGCGCATTCGTTTCGACGGTAACGGTTTTATTGCCGCAATCTAACCACTCGCTTACTTCTCCTGGCTTAAAAAGAACCCCTTTATTTGTCAATCTTCTCAACGCATCTGGAAGCTGATATTCACCGCTTTTAATAACGTTATGTTCTATTAAGTAATTCAGTTCCGTTAATAATTCCTCTCCTTTTCGAACATAGTAAATACCAATCATCGCTAAATCCGAAATAAAGTTTTTGGGTTTCTCAATATAGTCGATGATTAAACCGTCTTGATTCAGTTGAATGACGCCAAATTGTTCGGGGTTCGGTATTTTTTTCACCCACAAAATGCCTTCATCTTGTGAACTGATGGAAAAGTCTGCCCTGAAAAGAGTGTCCGCAAATGCAACCACAACGGGCCCCTCTAATAGTTCAGCCGCGCAATGAACGGCGTGCCCAGTACCCAAGGGCTCTAATTGATGAAAAATCCTACCCTTGGCCCCAAATTTTTCCGCAATTTGGCATAATTCAGATTCTATTTCACGGCCAAAATCACCGGTGACAAAGCCAATAGTTTTTATTTCGTTACCACAAATTTTTGCAATATCTTCTACGAGTCTATGTACAATGGGAATTCCACCAACGGGTATTAAGGGTTTAGGTACGGTCAACGTATGAGGGCGTAGCCTGCTACCTCTTCCAGCCATGGGGATAATTATGTTCATTTTTTTTAATTTATACCGGTACTACCGAATCCTCCTTCTCCTCTCCCCGAATCGTTCAAGGTTTGTTCTTCTAACCAAGTAATCTTGATAAAAGGGCAAAAAACTAATTGTGCTATGCGCTCACCAGGGGTAAGGGTTACTTTTTCGAGCGAATGGTTGATTAACACCACGCCAACCTCTCCGCGGTAATCTGAGTCTATGGTTCCTGGGGAATTTAGCACGGTAATTCCTTTTTTCAAGGCAAGGCCACTTCTTGGGCGAACCTGACACTCTATTCCATGGGGAATTTCCAAGAAAAGGCCTGTTGGTATCAAAACGCGATTTCCAGGCTCAATGGCTATGGGCGAATCGATGTGGGCATGCACATCCAAGCCAGATGAACCCGAAGTTTCATAGTCGGGCAAAGGAAAAGGGCTTTTATTGACTATTTTGACCTGCATAGGTGAAATTATCGTCAAAAGTAACGAATACCCTAATGGCGTTTCCCTCCAAAAAGAACTTTAATTAACAATGAATCGTTTATGAATGAGTCAAACCTGCTACCTTTGCACCAATGGCTAAAATTCGAAAAACTGGTTGGATATTAGTGTTTTTGCTAGGGATAGCAAGCTGTGGAAGCCTTGGTTCAGAAATCAATGTGTTTACCCTTCAGGACGATATTGCTCTCGGAAAACAAGTGGTTTCGGAGATTGAAAGCGATAGCAGCGGGATGGTTATTTTGGATTCAGCAAGTAATTCAGTGGTATACGCCTATTTGTATGCTGTAAGGGACACGCTTCTCAACAGTGGAGCAATAAAATACCGAAATGAATTTCCTTGGCGGATTCGAATTATTCACGATGACTCCACCTTGAATGCTTTTTGTGCCCCAGGGGGGTATATTTATGTTTTTACTGGTATTTTGAAGTTCTTAGAGGCAGAAGATCAACTTGCAGGAGTGTTAGGACACGAGATGGGGCATGCAGATTTGCGGCACAGTACACGTCAATTAACAACCATGTACGGAGTACAAACGCTTTTAAGTATTATTGCCGGAGATAGGGCCATGGTGCGAGATATCACAGGGGCTATTATTGGTCTTTCCTTTTCAAGAAACCATGAAAAAGAAGCTGATGAAAGCTCAGTAAAACTCCTCTGTCCAACGCATTACCCTGCCGATGCTGGGGCTATTTTCTTTGAGAAAATAACCTCAAAAGGAGGAAAAAACCCACCAGAGATATTGAGCACCCATCCTGATCCTGGAAATCGCATAGAGGCTTATCGACAACTTAGCGCTTCGTTGGGTTGTTCAGGAAGCAAGTCCTTTAAAGAGCGGTATCAAAAAACCATTCGGCTTCTGCCCTAAATTGATAAGTACCCACTATTTTTGCATGAATAAAAAACGATGTTAGAATTATCCAGAATTCGAAATAATAAAGAAGAAATCATTGCAGCCTTATTGAAAAGGAACATTGATGCACGCGAAATAATAGACCGAATTTTAAGCGCGGATGCCGCTTGGAGAAATCATAAGCAGGCTTTGGATTCTGTATTAGAGGAGTCCAATGCCCTTGCCAAAAAGATTGGTGGATTGTTTAAAGAGGGAAAGCACGAAGAGGGCAATCTCCTTAAAAACAAAACGATAGAATTAAAAGGACAAGAGGCTCAACTTAAAATTTTATCGGACGAGCAAGAACATCAGATGCAGGAATTGCTTTTGTTGTTACCAAACACACCCAACGAAGAGGTTAAACAAGGAAAAGATTTGAACGATAACGAGGTAGTGTTTCAAAACAACTACCACCATGAGTTTACTTTTGCCGCCAAACCTCACTGGGATTTATGCAAAGCAAAAGGAATTATTGACTTTGAATTAGGGGTTAAAGTTTCTGGCGCGGGATTTCCTTTTTACCGAGCCAAAGGCGCAAAACTACAACGCGCTCTTATTGCGTTTTTTCTGGATGAAGCAGCACAGGCTGGCTACGATGAATATCAAGCGCCTTTATTAGTTAATGAAGCCAGCGGTTTTGGCACAGGACAGCTTCCCGACAAAGAAGGACAAATGTACCATGACTCATCAGACAACTTATTTCTTATTCCTACCGCAGAGGTGCCTCTCACCAATATCTTTAGAGACGAGCTTATACCAAGCGCTGAATTCTCCTTCAAACTATGTGGTTACACGCCTTGTTTTAGAAGAGAAGCCGGTTCTTATGGTAAAGATGTTCGAGGGCTGAACAGGCTGCATCAATTTGATAAAGTAGAAATTGTTCGAATAGAACATCCCGATAATACATCCAAAGCCTTAGATGAGATGGTGGCGCATGTACAGCAATTATTGGAAAAATTGGGTCTTCCTTATCGCATCTTGCGTTTGTGCGGAGGCGATATGGGTTTTGCATCGGCCATGACCTACGATTTCGAAGTATATTCTGCTGCGCAAGAGAAATGGTTGGAGGTGAGCTCTGTTTCAAGGTTTGACACTTTTCAAGCCAATCGATTAAAACTAAGGTTTAAAGACCAGGATAAAAAAACGAGATTTTGCCATACGTTAAACGGATCGGCGCTTGCTTTGCCAAGGATAATGGCGGCATTACTTGAAAACAATCAACAATCAGACGGGAATATTTCTGTTCCAGATGTTTTACATAAATACACAGGATTTGATACGATTTAAAGCGTTTTACTGCCTAGGGTTATGGTTAGCTTTAACCCTAATTTCGTGTGCTGATTTACGGCAGAAAGAACAATTGAAAGCCATGGGCAAACTTATGTCAACGCTTGATAGTTTGGATCGCGTTGTCGTGGAAAATTACCCAGACACTATGAATAAAGTCAGAATGCAAATGATGTTTACAGAAACGGCTTTAAAAAATAAATTGGTGCTTGATACGATGTATCGAGAATATGCCGCGGATATGAACGCTTATAAAGAGGCAAGAAAGAGCATAGGACAATTAAATAAGCATTTTGTCGAGATGAAGGCCGCCTTGAAAAAGGAAAGAAAACAGTTGCGAACATTGAAAAAGGATATTGAAAACGGCTGGGGTAAAAGAGACCGTTATACAAAGTACATTCATTTGGAAGCAAAGAACCTTCGAGTATTGGCGAATAAATCGACCGAATTGCAACAACATTCTGTTACTATTTGTGATGCCTATCGTTTATTACACCCGAAGATGGTCGTGTTATTGGAAAAACTTGAACAATAGTTCTGTGGTAAAAAAAATAGTAAGCTTCCTGAGTTGTTGTTGCTTTATTTTAGCTATCCATGCTCAAACGGAAACGGATGTTCAACTTGCTCAATATTATTATTTGAACGGCGAGTTTTCGAAAGCTTTGGTGTATTATGAAGGCCTTTACAGCAGTACTCCAAGCAAGGTTTATTTTAGCAGGTATTTGGATTGTTTGGTGAACACCGGCGACAAGAAAGGAGCAGAAAAACTCTTCAAAAAACAAATTTCCTCGAATCCAACGGACGTGCTCTTGAAAATTCAATGTTATTTTTTCTACAAAGGAATAGAGGAAGAGGACAAAGCAAAAAAAGTAAAAAATGAAATTCTAAAGCAGGATTTTTTTGATCCCAAAGAAATCGAAGACATTTTAGACAATCTCCTGGCCATCGATGAATTCGAATGGGCCGTTGATTTTATTGATAAAGCAAAGAAGAACGTTAAGTTCTATCCTTATGAGCTGTGGTATGCAAAGATTTGTACTGCAAAAGGCGAAAAAATCAAGGCTCTTGACTATTACTTAGAAGCCCTTTCTAGAAGAAGTTCTTTGAAGGAACAAATACAATTGGAAATTGGTGCTGCTTTTGATTTTTCAACCGACACAGAAGAATTGAAACAAGTCAAAAATAGTTTTCTTGTCGCGGGACAGAAAGACCCTTCAAACACGGTTTTTGCGGAAATGTTGATATGGTTTTTTATGCAAAGCAAGAATTTTCCTGCGGCTTACCAGCAGTGTCTTGCCTATGAAAAAAGAACTCAAGGAGACGGAAAGTACCTGATCGACTTTGCAACAAGCTGTTTGGAAAACAATGAGTATGAATTAGCTTTGAAAGCACTCAATGAGGTTATTTCGCAAAACTTATCGTTGAAGATTGAGGCCCAACAATGGAAATTGTCCACCTATTTTAAACAAGTTACTTCCTTTCGAAAATTCACGGCCGAAGAAATGAATGCGATTATTGCGGATTATGAAGCATTTTTGTCCAACAAAGATATTCTACGCTACGGTTCAGACAGAATCGTTCTTGAATACGCAGAAATCCTTGGTTTTTATGCCAATCAAGCACCGAAAGCCAAGAAATTCTTGGAAGAAAAAGTGGTTGAGAACGGATTGACCGACATGCAACGGGCAAAAATCAAATTAAAATTAGCAGATGTTTGCGTTATAATGGACAGTATTTGGGACGCTTCCTTGTTGTATATGCAGATCAACGACGACTTTAAATTCGAACCCATAGGAAATGAAGCTAAATTCAAGAATGCTCGAATTTTTTATTTTGATGGGGAGTTTGAATATGCTCAATCTCAACTTGATGTTTTAAAACAAGCGACCTCAAGGTTTATCAGCAATGATGCGATTCAGCTTTCGTTGCTGATCTTGGAAAACTATGGATTGGACAGCAATTATGAGGCGATGAGTTCTTATGCAAAAAGTGAACTTTTATTACTTCAAAGAAGGTATTCCGAGGCATTTCAATGGATGGATTCTATTTCGATAAAGTTTCCTCAATCGGTGTTAAACGACGACATTCTGTATTTGAAAGGGAAGGCCAATATGCAACAAGGTGCCTATGACCAAGCAATGAATTATTTTCAACGTTTATTGTCTACTTATCCAACTGAACTGCTTGCGGATGACGCTTTATTTGACATGGCAACCATACAAGAAATTCAACTAAAGGACACCAAAGCCGCCACCGAAAGTTATCTCAAGATCATTGACCAATACCCAGGGAGTGTTTACACCGAGGAAACGAGATTAAGAATTAGAAGGCTTAGAGGAGATGTTGTTCCTGATTAAGCCTCTCGGGTGAAGGCAGGAATACCTGTAATGTCCATTCCTGTTATCAATAGATGTATATCATGGGTGCCCTCGTAAGTAACGACTGATTCAAGGTTCGCCATATGGCGCATCATGGAATATTCACTTGTGATACCCATTCCTCCATGGATTTGACGGGCTTCGCGCGCAATATTCAAGGCTATTTCAACATTATTTCTCTTGGCCATTGAAATTTGGCCGGAAGTTGCTCTCCCTTCATTTCGTAATTGCCCTAGCCTAAATGTTAGGAGTTGGGCTTTCGTTATTTCTGTTAACATCTCCGCCAATTTCTTTTGAATTAGTTGAAAAGCCCCTAAGGGTTGGCCAAACTGAAGACGTTCTTTACTGTATCGAACCGCTTGATCGTAACAGTCCATAGCAGCACCAATAGCGCCCCAAGCAATACCAAATCGTGCTGAGTCCAAACAACTTAATGGTGCGCCGAGACCACTTCTACCCGGAAGGATATTGGATTTAGGAACTCGCACGTTTTCGAAAACAAGTTCCCCGGTAGAAGAAGCACGAAGCGATAATTTTCCGTGCATTTCTGGCGTGGAAAACCCTTGCATTCCACGTTCCACAATCAACCCGTGAATCCTGCCGGTTTCATCTTTTGCCCAAACAACGGCAATATGCGCAAACGGAGCATTGGAAATCCACATTTTAGCACCATTTAATATGACATCATCTCCGTCCTCTTTAAAATGGGAAATCATACCACCGGGGTTGGAACCAAAATCGGGCTCTGTAAGACCAAAGCATCCCATTAGCTCACCTGTGGCTAATTTGGGAAGGTATTTCATTTTTTGTTCTTCGGATCCGTATTTCCAAATCGGGTACATGACCAAGGAGCTTTGAACCGATGCCGTAGAACGCAATCCGGAATCACATCGCTCAAGTTCTTGCATGATAATTCCGTACGAAATTTGGTCAAGACCCGCGCCACCGTACTCGGAGGGAATGTAAGGGCCAAAGGCACCAATTTCACCAAGACCTTTGAGCAGATTCATTGGGAAAGTGGCGTTTTCATAGTGCTCGTCGATGATTGGAGAAACTTCTTTCTTTACCCATTGCCGGGCTGCATCACGTATTAACTTTTGCTCTTCCGTGTAAAGATCGTCTAAGAGATAATAATCGGGGTGCTGGTACAAATCTGTTTTCATGTCTTTGTTTTCTTCGTGCAAAGATAAACATATTGAAACGGGAAATGGTTGAAGAATGCATTACTTTTGTCCTGTATGATATTCCACGATCGCCTTCCTTTAATCGACACCTGGTTTTTTGCTGGAATACTCGTGCAGATAGTGCTCGTAGGAGCGGTTCATTACAGAATTTCAGGCTCTTGGGCTAGTGTTTTTTTAAATTCAGGAAGAACAACGACGCTGAGGCCCAGGCAGTCTTTTGATCCTGTTTCGGTGTTTTGTCTTCTGTTGAATGTTGGGGTCAGCCTAACGTTTTTCTTAACCAACTTTTTGACAGGCGTATTTTATGTAAAATCGGCATTCATAGTGGCTTCAGCACTGGCCGCAATGTTCTTTTTGGTTTGGCATTTTGATTATGTTGTTCTGTGGTTTTTTGCTCAATCAAACCCTTTGAAACTCATGCATGACGGCAACATTCTCCTTTGTTTTTTAGGGCTTTTGCTGCTTGGGTTCAATTTTATTCAGCTGTTCACCGGTCCAATATCTTGGCTGATGTATGGTGTACTTACGTTGCTTTTGCTTATGTTCTTTTTGCGGATATGGGTTTTAGTGTTTGTTCCAAGGAGTATGGGTTTTACTTGGTATTATTTTATTTTGTACCTTTGCACCGTGTATGTGATTCCAAGTGTTTTGCTATC
>JBJTXE010000013.1:0-11733 GCA_046082075.1 Bacteroidota bacterium | reverse complement strand
TTTGTGCTGGAGCATCTCCCGTATTTTGAAAACGAACGGTGTAGGTAAGCACGTCTTGAACTCCCGATTCAATTTCGTCTGTTGCAAAAAGGTTGTTGTTGTGATAAAATGCTGGTTTTAATACGTTTTTATCGTTCGGGTCGTAGGCGTTACCAAGCACTTGTAGCAATGCGCCATTGTTATTCTGCAGGTTGCAATCTTGAATGTTTCCAGTTGGCGTGATGGTGCTGGTAAAATAATGGTTTGCACCGTTGATAAGTCCGCCTGGTATGTTGAAAGTAATAATATCCGTGTTGCTGTATCCACTCCAAGCGTTCGGTAAGTTCCATGTGAGGGTGTTTCCAGCGAGGGTATAGCCAGGGGTGTTGATGGATGCTGTATTTACGGTAACTCCTGCAGGAAATGTGAACGTTAAGGTGTAGGTTCCGGAGGAGCTAGGACCATAATTCCCCCAATTCAGTTTGATCGATGCCGTAGTATTTTGGTAATAACCAATCCACGGCGTTACGGTGGTCCATAAGTTTGCACATCCGTTTCCAGCACCCCCGCCGCAGTTGATGGGAAGGTTTCCGGTTTGACTAGCAGGAATCGTAACGACCCCAAAATTCGCGGTGTATCCCAAGTACGCGAGGTAATTTTGGTTCACTGTCGCTAAAACAAAATTGGCATTCGCCAAGGGACCGCAATAGGTGAAATATCCAGTGGAATCCGTGAAAACCACGACCGAATTGATGTTGTTTGGAGGCGTAGCTGTAAGATAAACAGGGGCATTTGCAAGCGCTAATTCTCCTGCATCCATTGTTCCATTGTTGTTCGCATCGCAAAACACATATCCGGAGTAACAATTGGGATTTCCATTATTGGCGCCGCAATTTAATGCAAATGATACGTTGGGAGGAACAGCTCCGGCGTTGCAAGGTATGTTCATAACCGTATCCATCATGAGGTTCGCGGGAAAACCGTGTTGGCTCAACCAATTTCCATTGAGTGAAACAGCGGTTAACGCGTTTGGAAGGGCATTGTACGTAGCATTGTAATTTCCTTGCAGGTTGGTGTAAACTACCATAGAACCGCTACCGTAATTCACCACCACGGGGGCATTGCTGATGGGGGTATCGTTTCCGTTGAACTGACCATCGTTGTTTTGATCGCAGAATACCTTACCTGTCAAGCACATCGGGCTGATGTTTCCACCGCCGTTTCCGCAATTCAGGGTAATTACTACGGTTTGGGCACCTGCGCCAGCCGTTAATGCTGGAGGACCTTGAATGTTATCAATGACATAATTATTGGCCGCTAGCCAAGCCGGGTCTATACCTAAGGTGTACAATCCGGGTTCAACCCCCGTGAAATTGTAGAAATTATTCACCATGTTACCCGTGTAAGTTTGGCCTGAACCTGTAATTACCAGAGGAATAGGCACATTGTTAAGGGTTGAATCGATGGTTCCGTCGTTGTTGCAATCAACTTGCACCATTGAATACACAGGCAACTGGCAAGAACCAAGGGTCATTACCACGGTGTCAAATGCGGTTGTTTGGTTGGCAAAATTTAAAACTCCCACAACCACTGTGTAGGTACCGGGTCCTGGATAGGTATGCTGAGGAGTGGGTTGCACCGGAATGACAACCCCGGTATTGGAAACACCACCGTTGTAATTATTGCTCGTTCCATCCCCCCAACTGACCGAAAATTGAAATTGCGAAGCGGTAAAATTATTCCCCGTCATAATCAAAGGTAAAGTGTAAGAGGATTGCGCATTGTTCGCGGCGGATTGTGCGAAAAACCCAAGATTAATGGCGGTGTCGCAACGCGTTGTAACCGTATTGGGCATGAGGTTTAGTCCTGTCAAAACATAGCCCGCTTGGGAGAAAGCAGAAAGCGATAAACCGGTAAGAAAGAAGAGGGTAAATAATTTTTTCATATCAAGAAATTAACAGATTTTAAGACGCAACGCAGTAAACAAACGTTGCTCCGCCGAACGAAGATACCAATTTTTAGTACCTTCGTAAAAAATCGTTGATGGACCGCACGAAGTTAGTGGAGTTTGGAAATCTTGAATTGCTTGCACGACAAGTCGTAGAAGGTTTTATAACGGGAATGCACAAAAGTCCTTTCCACGGTTTTTCGGTAGAATTTGCCGAACATCGGATCTACAATCCTGGAGAATCAACCCGCCACATTGATTGGAAATTATACGGACGAAGCGATCGCTTGTACACGAAAAAATACGAAGAGGAAACCAATTTGCGGTGCCAGATGGTCATTGATTGTTCACCTTCCATGTTCTTTCCCTCGGACCAAAAGGAACATAAATTGATGCATGCTGTGTATGCAGCTGCTAGCTTGATGGAAATGTTGAAGCGACAGCGCGATGCCTATGGAGTTACCCTTTTCCATGAAGAGATTTTGTTGCAAACGGCTTCGCACTCATTCCCTGCTCACCAACGTTTTGTGTATGCAGAATTGGAGAAATACCTCTCGAAATACCAAGTCTCCAAAGGCTCCGACACCCATTTGGCGAAAGTTTTGAATGAAGTGGCGGAAATCATTCCCCGGCGTGGATTGGTGATGGTCTTCACAGATTTTTGGTCATCGAACGAAATGCAAGAGGACTTAGTGAATGCTTTGAACCACTTAAAACATCAACGCCACGAAGTAGTGCTTTTCCATCTTTTCAGTAAAAAGTTCGAGGAGAACTTCGAACTAGAACAGCGTCCTTATGTTTTAGTGGATATGGAAACGGGCGAGGAATTAAGGATATTACCGAATGAATTTAAAAAGTATTACCAAGAGGCTTATCAGCAGGGGATGAAAGAACTTACCCTAAAATGCGGCGACTTAGCCATTGATTTTGTTCCACTTGCTATCGAAGATGGCTACCACGAGGTACTGTTACGTTACTTATTGAAACGTCAGGCCTTACTTTAAGAAACCCACGAATGACCACGGAAGAAATAATACAACCTGTTTTAAAGGATTTAGAAGCATTCGAAGGGTATTTTTCCCAAACAATGAAGTCCGATGTGCCGCTTTTGGAAAAGGTTACGCATTATTTAGTGAAACGAAAAGGCAAGCAGGTAAGGCCGATTTTTGTTTTTCTGTCCTGCCGTCTCTTTGCGGAAACCAATCAAAAAACCTTGGACGCAGCCTCCTTGGTAGAATTGCTGCACACTGCGACGCTTGTTCATGACGATGTAGTGGACGATGCCAACGAACGTAGAGGGTACTTCTCCGTTAATGCCCTTTGGAAGAACAAAATAGCCGTTTTAGTGGGCGATTACATGCTTTCAAAGATTCTACTTTTATCCTTGGAAACCGAAAATACCGACCTGCTTGCAGTGATTGCTAGGGCGGTGCGGGAAATGTCCGAAGGTGAATTGTTGCAGATTGAAAAGGCCCGTAAATTAGACATAACGGAAGAAATTTATTTCGAGGTGATTCGAAAAAAAACAGCCTCCTTAATTGCTACTTGTTGCGAAGCCGGATGCCTCGCTGCGGGTGCTGTAGAACATCGGGATACGATGCGTTTGTTTGGCGAATACGTCGGCATGGCTTTTCAAATAAAGGACGATATCTTTGACTACGGTTCGGGCACGGAAATAGGCAAACCCACCGGGAATGATATTCGCGAGCAGAAACTCACATTGCCTATGATTTATGCCTTAAACAACGTTTCAAACGCCGATCGCAGAACCTTAAAAAATATCTTGAAAAACCGCTACGATGATGAAAAGCACATACGGCTTGCGATCGAACTCGTAAAGACCTCAGGTGGTTTGGAGTATGCTCAAACGCGGATGTTGGAATTCGGAGAAAAGGCAAAAGGCCTGCTGGATTCATTTCAAAATAATGAAGCGAAAAAAGCCCTCATGGGTCTAGTTGATTACACAATGCATCGAAAAAAATGAAACACACCATATTACTCTTATTTTTTGGTTTATTGCTGACGGTGGCTTGCAAAGAAAAAGCATCAAATACACCACGTAAACAAGAAAATTTAGTCGAAATAAAGGACGGTCAGTATTCGGAGTGGTATCCGGGGAAGAAGCAGCTTAAATTTCGTGGGGCTCTGGATTCGTCCCAGCAACGCGACGGGAAATGGGAGTTTTATTCGGAACGAGGACTCGTTTTGTCCATGACCGAATACAGCCACGGAAAAAGAAACGGTTTCAGTATAGTGAAGTACCCAAACGGTATGATCCATTACCGCGGCGAATACCACAACGATGAACAAGTTGGACGCTGGACGACGTTCGATACGTTGGGCAATGTGGTCGACGATGAAATCTTTAATGAGCATCGATGAGTAAAATCCCTGGACATATTATTGACGAAATCATGTCAGCCTCACGCATTGAAGAGGTGATTGGTGAATTCGTGCAACTGAAACGTTCAGGTTCCAACCTGAAAGGATTAAGTCCTTTTACCAGTGAAAAGACGCCATCGTTCATGGTGTCTCCTGCAAAACAGATATTCAAGTGCTTTTCCACAGGTAAAGGAGGTTCGGTAGTGACTTTTTTAATGGAAAAAGAGCATTATTCGTACCCTGAAGCCTTGAGGTGGTTAGCCAATAAGTACAATATCGCCATCCCCGTTGATCATGAACCCACGGCAGAAGAAATCGCCGCGGCCAATGAAAAAGATGCCTTGTATATCATCAACGAATTTGCGAAAAATCATTTTGTTAGCTCGATGAACCAAACAGATGAGGGAAAATCCATTGGTTTGTCGTATTTCCGTCAGCGGGGTTTTACCAAAGAAACCATTGAAAAGTTTCAATTAGGTTATTGCTTGAATACTGGTGCTGATTTAACCGACGCGGCATTGGAAAAGGGCTATAAATTTGAGTATTTGGACAAGGTTGGCTTAAGCAAAGAGCGCGAGGGACGAAAATTCGACTTTTTCAAAGGCCGTGTTATTTTTCCGATCCACAGTGCTTCTGGACGTGTTCTAGGATTTGGAGGAAGAACCCTATTGAACGATAAGAAAATCGCCAAGTATTTCAATTCGCCCGAAAGCCCCGTTTACAATAAGAGTGAAATTCTGTACGGACTCTTTTATGCAAAAGGAGAGATTATTAAACTGGACGAATGCCTCTTGTGCGAGGGTTATACGGATGTCATCAGCATGCACCAGGCAGGTATGTGCAACGCAGTATCAAGCTCAGGCACCTCCCTTACTAAAGAGCAAATTCGCTTGATTTCCCGCTATACGAAGAACATCACAATATTGTACGACGGCGATACTGCAGGAATCAAGGCGTCGTTTCGTGGGATTGATCTGATCTTAGAGGAGGGCTTGAATGTCAAAGTATTGTTGTTTCCTGATGGCGAAGATCCTGACTCCTTTTCGAGGAAAAATTCCAGCGAGGAATTATCGCAGTTCATTGAGGCGAACCGTCAAGATTTTATAGCGTTTAAAGCGGGTGTGCTTTTAGAACAAGTCGGAAACGATCCCTTGGAGAAAGCCAAACTGATCAAAGAAATCATCCATTCCATTGCATTAATTCCCGATCCCATAACGCGAAGTATTTATGTCAAAGAGATTGCCTTGAAATACCAATTAGAGGAGTCGCTTATTACCACCGAAGTTACGCGCTTGCGTTCCGGAAAGTGGGCGGATTCAGTGGATGAGCCGTGGTTGAAGGATGCCCCAATATTGCAGCCGGAGCCCATCGAAAAACCTCTTGTTACTACGGTACAATCCTCATCTGAAACCATTGAGAAGGACCTTATTCGTATCATGCTGAAATACGGTGATCAGGAAATTTCGACAGAGGATCGTACGGAAAATCTTACCGTTAGCGAGTTTATCATCGAGGACCTAAGCAAAGATGAACTAACCTTTACGCACGAAATATGCCGTCAGATATACGAGCAAATACTACAAGGGCTCAGCGAAAAAATAATTTACACAAGCAAGTATTTTCTGAGGGTTGAGGATGCACAAATCGTGCAGATAACTTCAGAACTCGTAGGTTTTGAAGAGGAACTTAGCGCTGCGTGGGAGAGCAAGTATAAAATCTACACCAAGCATGAATCCAATGATTTATCAAATACCTTATTGCAGACCTTGTATAATTTCAAGCAGGCGAAAATTGCAGAATATATCCATGAGTTACAACAACAATTAGCCGATGAAACCCTTTCTCCGGAAGAGTTTTTAGTGATTTTAAGCCAGCAGATGGTGTATGAGAAAATTAAACAACAACTGTCCACCCGAAATGGACGTATAATTTTGAAATGATGTTCGATGAAACCCTTTTTAAAATAGGCCCTTTTAATATTTGCGTATGGAATTTTGTCTTCCTGTTTCTTATATCGATTACAGCATTTGTATTACGTAAACTACTGTCGCGTTTTCTTAGAAGAACGCTTAAGAGCAACAACATCCTGATTGAAGGCAGGAGGGAAACGTATTTTCGATTATTTACGCAAAGCGTTTATTTGCTTGCGCTCTACGTAGCGGTATATAGTTTTCGATTTAATAACCCCAATGTCACGTTCAACGATTTCATTAAATATAACTTGGTGCATATTGGCGCATTGAAATTTTCCTTGTACAACATGATTTTGGTGGTAGCCATTTTCATATTTGCACGGATTTTTATCAGCCTTTACAAGTTATACGTTGGTCGAAAAGTTCAATCCACCAAAAACCGCAACTACGACGTCGCCTTCGTTTATGTCCAGATTGCTAGCTATATTATTTACGTCAGCGCTTTCCTGTTGTCCATTAATGTGTTGGGATTGGACATTTCATTGATTTTAACAGGTTCTGTGGGATTGTTAGTGGGAGTGGGACTTGGGCTTCAAGACGTTTTCAAAGATACCATCGCGGGGATTGTGCTTTTGTTGGAGGGCAACATTAAGGTGGGAGATATTGTTGAAATTAATTCGGATAAAAGTACTCTAGGAAAGCACCCGCCATCCATGTTTGTCGCCAAAATATTGAAAATCAGTGTCCGAACGACCCAAATACAAACCAGAGAAGGCAACATCCAAATCATTCCCAATTCGCATTTAACGCAGAATAAGGTCGAGAATTGGAGCCATAGCTCGCGCCTTTCAATGTTCACTATTCATGTACAAGTAGAATACGGTAGCGATACCGACCTTGCTTCAAAAATCCTTGTCCAGGTAGCAGTGAAACACCCCATGGTGGACACCAAAGAAACGACCTTTGTGCGTTTATCCAATTTTTCCGAAAGCGGTATCGATTTAGAGTTGGTTTTTTGGGCAAAAAACAGCTGGGAAATATTGAATTTTAAGTCTGATTTACGCTACGAAATCGATCGCCGTTTTCGCGAGCATAACATCCGTTTTGCATATCCAACCCGAACGATCATCAACAAAAACTAATCGCTTAAGCAACGCTTGTAGAGGTGTATCGTGTTTTCAATGCCGTAATAAAGCGCATCTGAAATCAGTGCGTGACCTATGGAAACTTCGTCCAACTGTGGCAGGTTTTGCTTAAAGAAACGAAGGTTTTCCAAACTGAGATCGTGACCAGCGTTGATGCCCAAGCCGCACTCAACAGCAAACGCACTTGCCAAAGCATAAGGCTTCACGGCAACCATAGGATCCTTTGAATAGCTTTGGGCATAAGGACCGGTGTACAGCTCAATGCGGTGCGCTCCTAATTTAGCAGCCTGTTCGATTTGCTTGAGCTCGGGGGCTACAAAAAGTGAACTACGGATGCCTAAGGCGTGAATTTTTGCAATACAATCCGAAAGAAAATCGAAGTTTTTTACAATATCCCATCCTTCGGATGAGGTTAAAACGAGAGGCCCGTCGGGGACCAAAGTTGCTTGAGCCGGTTTTGCTTTTTCCAAGATGTGAAAGTAGCGTTCGTCAGGAAATCCTTCAATATTAAACTCCGTTGTTACTATTTCTGGCAAGCCTAAAACATCTTTTAAGGTGATATGGCGCTCGTCCGGTCTTGGGTGTACCGTAATTCCGTCGGCACCAAAGCGTTCGCAATCTGAAGCAAATTGGAGAAGATTGGGCATGTATCCACCGCGTGCATTTCGCAAGGTGGCAATTTTGTTGATGTTCACGCTCAGCTTTGTCATAACAAGATGTTAAAATTACAAACTATCCATGGATTTCTCTACCTTTGTTTCACTATGCGGGCGATCGAAATGTTGTCGGAAGAAATTCCTCCATTATTGCACACGGATTCGGGGGATAAAGTCCTCCTTTGGATGGATGAATTCAAGGTAAGCCATCTTCCGGTGCTTAAAAATGGAAATTTCGTAGGCGTCGTTTCTGAATCGGCAGTATTAGACCATTTGAACCTAGAATCCGATCTGGATCATTTATTCGATCATTTACCGCGACCTTTTGTCCTTGAAGATACCCATATTTACGATGTTCTCTTGAGAATTTCGAACGAAAAGCTTACCGTTCTTCCCGTATTAAACGCAGCCGAGGAATACAAGGGTTGTATTTCTATCTATGGAATCATGTCGATTTTATCCAATTTTGGTAGCCTGAGTGAGCACGGTGGAATATTGGTGTTGGAAATGAATTCCAACGACTATAGTTTGGCGCAAATCGCACAGATAGTCGAGAGCAACAATGCTAAAATTCTAAGTTCATTTATTACCTCTTCGGAGGATAGCACCCGGCTTGAGGTTACGCTCAAAATCAATATTTCCAATTTATCCGCCGTTATTCAAACGTTTGAACGTTATGAATACACGGTGAAGGATGTCATTCAAGACAAAGACGCCGAATCGGACCTTAGGCGAAGGTATGAGGCGTTGCTTAATTTTATGAAATTTTAACCATGCGAATAGCCATCTACGGTTTGAAATTTACGCGACAAAATCTGGATTACTTAAAACAGGTAATGGACGAATGTTATAAACGCCAGTGGGAAGTGGTGTTGGAGGAAGAAATCCTTCATTTTGTAAAATCGAAATACGACTTTCATCCGAAGTGCGATGTGTATTCGAATTATTCGCATTTTCTTCAAGGAATTGACCTCATGATTTGCCTTGGTGGTGATGGATCTTTTTTGAGAGCCGTACGATACATCCGAAGTTCTGAAGTTCCTATCTTGGGAATCAATACGGGTCGTTTAGGCTTCCTAACCAATATCTCCAAAGAAGCTATAGCGGATACCTTTCACCTCATTGAAAACCGCCAATACGAGTATCAAAAAAGGTCATTGCTCAAGGTGAAAACGGAAGGGGACATTTTTGAAGATGAGAATTTTGCATTAAACGAGTTGACAATAACCAAGAAGGATACCTCTTCGATGATTATCGTGCATGCGAAATTGGACGATAAATACCTTAATTCCTATTGGGCGGATGGTTTAATCGTTGCGACTCCAACAGGTTCCACCGGGTATAGCTTGAGTTGCGGTGGCCCCATCATCACGCCTGGTTGCAAGGTGCATATTATTACGCCGATTGCAGCACATAACCTGAACGTACGACCAGTGGTCGTTCCGGACCACTTATCCATCGATTTGAGTTTGGAAAGCCGTGACCGCACTTGTCTTGTTAGTTTAGACGGAGTAACGAAGAATATCAAACAGGGGGAAGAAATTCGCGTAACAAAGGCTGAATTTCTGCTGAATGTTATTAAATTTGAACACACCAATTTCCTTGATACGATTCGTAATAAAATGTATTGGGGAATAGATAATCGAAATTAAATCATGAAAACAATTGCATTAACCCTAGGATTTGTTGCCTTCTCCTTCTTGACCTTTGGACAGAAGGGTAAATCAAAAAAAGTAGTTCTTAAAAACAAGATTGATTCCGTATCGTATTTGATGGGAGTAAACATTGGTAACAGCCTTGGAAAAGAAATGAGCGAAGCGAATTTTGATTTAATCGTTCAAGGATTTCGCGATGCTATTGCTAAAGGCCGCCTAGTTTGTCAGGACAGCACCGATGCGATATTATCGATGTATTTTCAGGAAAAAGCGATGATGAAACAGGCGGAGGAAGACGAAAAAAATGAGGTGTATAAAATTGCCGGAGAAAAATTCATGGCGGATAATGCCAAGAAAGCAGGCGTGAAGACCACCGCAAGCGGCCTTCAATACCAAGTGATTAAAGAAGGAGAGGGAGGACACCCCACCGCTGAATCCAAAGTGAAAGTGCATTACCATGGCACTACTATAGAAGGCATAGTATTTGATAGCTCGGTTGACCGCGGTGAGCCGATTGAGTTTGGCTTGAATCAGGTAATACCTGGTTGGACGGAAGGGGTTCAGTTAATGACGAAAGGAGCGAAATATAAGTTTTATATACCGCAAGAATTAGCGTACGGATCTTCTTCACCGACTCCGACAATAAAGCCTTTTTCGCCGCTTGTATTTGAAGTTGAATTATTAAGTTTTGAATAATATGAAACAGATTATAACCCTTTTATTGTCGGTTTTAATGGGAGCTGGTTTTGCCCAGGCTCCGAAACTTGCCGACGGATTGTATGTGAAATTCACGACCTCCAAAGGTGACATTATTTGCCAACTGGAGTATAAAAAAGTACCCATGACTGTGGCTAATTTTGTGGGGCTTGCCGAAGGTAAACTCAACGTGGATACCACAAAAATCACTAAGCCTTTCTTTAATGGATTGAAATTTCACCGTGTTATCGCTGATTTTATGATTCAAGGGGGAGACCCGGCAGGAAATGGTTCGGGCGGTCCGGGATATAAATTTTACGATGAAATCGACACATCCTTGAAGCATCTTTCTCCTGGAATTTTATCGATGGCGAACGCAGGTCCGAACACCAATGGGAGTCAATTTTTCATTACGCACAAAGCGACTCCATGGTTGGATGGTAAGCATACGGTGTTTGGACATGTAGTTCAGGGGCAAGATGTGGTCAATGCCATTCAACAAAACGATGTAATGACCACGGTAACCATCTTACGCATGGGTAAAGATGCTAAGGCATTCGATGCGCAAAGTTCCTTTGATACCAAATATTTGAAAATCAAAGAGGAGGAGAAAAAGCGTCTTGCAGCGTTTGCAAAAATAGCGGCAATGAGCGATGCCGAGTACAATGCCGATTTCAAACTTCGAGTGAGTGAGAAGGACCAACGCGAGGGACTTACCCAGACGGCCAGCGGACTGATGTATGTGATTGAGAAACCAGGGGAGGCGTACAAAGCTGAATTGGGGGCTAAAATCTCCTTGCATTACCGAGGTTCATTTCTCGCAACGGGGGAGAAGTTCGATGCTTCCTATGACAGAAATGTTCCCATGGATTTCAATTACCAGGTACAACGAATGATACCAGGCTTTGAAGAAGGGTTGAAACTCATCGGAAAGGGTGGGAAAGCAACCTTGTATTTGCCCTATCGATTGGCATATGGCGCTCAAGGAAATCCGCGCATAGCCGGGTATTCCGATTTAGTGTTTGAAATCGAAATGGTAAATCTTGAGCCGCCGCTTAAAGGAAACGAACCCGTTGTTCCCCACAACCATGACGGCCACGACCACGACGGTCACGACCATAAGCATTAAGGTTATGATTTCATTGGCATAGAAAGCTTACCTGAAAAACCCGAAGGCATTATACTCAATCGTTGGAGCAGCTAAAGCCCTAACACGCTTAAAGAATTTCTATTGACGATTATTCTACCAATACCTTTTTCACTTTTCCTTGAAGATGGATAAAGTATAATCCAGGATGCAAGCGAAATGCTTTCTCCGAAGTGGATAGAACGAATTTACCATCGGCGGCATAAACGTCT
>JBJTXE010000012.1:0-7059 GCA_046082075.1 Bacteroidota bacterium | reverse complement strand
GTTGCAGGGTCGTATTGTGCGAAAATCACGAAAAAACCGAGAAGAAATGAAGAGAAAAGAAGGTATCGCATGCTGCTTTATTTTATTGAAACGTATCCCCCAAAAATAGTAACACTTGAGGGATTATGTGGTATTTTTTTTTGTGAATCGAGGCATATTTAGATTTTATTGTCAAATTTGTTTCATGAAACAGCGAAGTCGATTTGGAGTGGTTCGAACCGCTCTACGGTACACAGGTATAATCATCGGATTAACGGTGTTTTGTTACCTTTTTCTGTGCTTCGTTTTAGCAGCCATCCCTGTAGCCAAAGAAAAAACCAACGACGAACGCTGTATAACGGTTTATTTGTTCAAGGGCGGGGTTCACACCGATTTTATGGTTCCTGTTCATACCCCCACCGAAGATTGGGCCCAGCATTTTCCTTATTCCAACAATAAAATAGTGGACACCGCCTTTCGATGGATCCGCATTGGTTTCGGGGACAAGGCGTTTTTTCTCACCTGCCCGACTTGGTGCGACCTCACTTTTTCCAAAGCCGCCAAAGCCATGACCGGATTGAACGGCGCCGCCATTCATGCTTATTACGAATATGAGCTTCCGCTAGACAAACCTACAGCGCGTTTGAGCCTTACCAAAAACCAATACGAACGACTGTGTACCTATATTAAAAACACGGTCATTTTTCGCGATGGTAAACCGGTTTTACTGAATTCGGACCAAGGGACCACGTTTGATTACGACCGCTACTACGACGCTCGAGGAACCTACAGTTTAATTTCTTCGTGCAATACGTGGGTCAATGAAGGATTAAAAGCCAGCGGACAAACGGCTTGTTATTGGACCGCCTTAGCCGGAGGTTTATTTTACCAATATGGCAAATAAACTCTGGATTCTTTTTATGTTGTGTTGGTTTCAGGGGCATTCGCAGCGTGTTTTGCTGTTCGCTAATGGTTATCTAGGACCAGATCAAGACAAAATTCCACGCAATAACGGCGTGACTATGAAACCCCAAAGTTACTGGTATAGCTACGACGACACCTTAGTAAAACGCTTCCAACCCACGGCAGCCCTTTATGTGTCTGGGCACCATCCCATGAGCACCTCCCTGCACCGAACCAAAGCACGTTTTGGAGTTTCATGGTTGATTTCCAAATGCTTGTGGATACGCAGTAAGAAAGGGTTTGGGTTAAACACCCGTCCTAACCCAGAGGGCTTCAACATTCGTTATGAAAACGGGAAAATTTGCGGACAAAACCTGCTGAAATTGCTGAACGATTCGCTGCCCAACATAGGACGAAACGACACCTTGGACATTGTTTGCCACAGCATGGGTTACGCTTACGTTTTAGGTATTTTAACCCAAGTTGACACCCTTTTTCATTTGGGAAAAATCCTGATTCTTTCCCCTGAATCACCGCGACAAATGGGCTACGATTGGAACCGTTTTGAAGAAGTTTGGCAGTACGGGAGCAACTTGGGCGAAAAAAAGGCGGATTTGATCGTTTTTCAGGACGGAATTGCCCCACAAGCCGCAGTAAAAAATTTGGACCAATTACTTCCCGGAAAGGGAGGAAGGGTATTTGTCCCGAAAAGCGCTCCAAGGGGAACTGTTAGGAGCCACCACTTATCGAATTTCGATTGGTTTTTCGATATTCGACCGGGAGATTATGGGTATTTCACCCGTTGAATCAAGGTTTTTTTGTTAGTTTTGACCATGCAAGAAGGCGTATCGCTTAAACCCTACAACACATTTGGCATCGATGTCAAGGCACGCCACTTCGCAGCATTCCATTCCTTGCAAGAATTACAGGATTTACTTCCTACCCTTCGTCAGATGCGATTTCTCATCAGCGGTGGTGGAAGCAACATGCTTTTTACCCAAGATTTTGAGGGGGCGTTTGTACTCAACCGCATGGTTGGAATCCAAGAAATGTTACGTACCGAAGAGGAGGTCGTGGTATCGGCAGGTGCTGGAGAAAACTGGCATCAGTTCGTGCAACATTGCGTTTCATTGGGGTACGGAGGCCTTGAAAACCTCAGTTTAATACCGGGTTGCGTGGGCGCATCCCCCATGCAGAACATTGGCGCCTACGGTGTGGAAATCAAAGATGTTTTCGAATATTTGGACGCGGTTGAAATTTCCACGGGAACCCTCCGACGCTTCCATATGGCGGATTGCGGTTTTGGTTACCGTGAGAGCGTTTTTAAACACCAGCTCAAAAACCAATACATCATTTGCAGCGTTGCCTTTCGGCTTTCCTTAAATCCCAGAGTGAATACCTCCTACGGAGTGATTGAAGCAGAATTGGAACGGATGTCCGTTATTGATCCAAGTATTAAGGACGTAAGTCAGGCGGTTATTAACATTCGAAAGTCCAAATTACCCGATCCAGCGGTCCTCGGAAACGCGGGTAGTTTTTTCAAGAATCCAGTAGTTCCCGAGGCTGTTTTGGATAAAATACGATCCACCTACGAGAAGGTCCCCTCCTATCCGGCCGGTGAAGGGAACGTGAAATTAGCTGCAGGCTGGCTTATTGAACAAGCCGGTTGGAAAGGCAAAAGGTTTGGAGCCGTTGGGGTCCACGAATTGCAGGCCTTGGTGTTGGTACATTACGGAGGGGGGACCGGGAAAGAGGTGTATGACCTTTCCCAGGCAATCATTGAGGATATTCAACAAAAATTTGGGGTTATCCTCGAACGGGAAGTGAACATCTATTAATCTTCCTTGAAAATCGCATCGGAAAGGCCTTTATTGACCTCATAGCTGGTAAATACCAAGATAATCGTTCCCTTCTCGTTCTCCTTGTATTTCTTCTTTTTATCGTTGTTTCGAATGTCGGAAGCCACGCTTTTCGGCATTTTAAATTTCTTAATATCCACGGTAAACGTTAATTTGCTAGGGAGCGCGTATTGCTTGTTATGGTTGTATTCGTAGTCAATGGAAACGGTTCCGCTACTTTTCGTCGTGAGCACCGTTCGATAAATCAGAGCATCGGTTGGGGAAATGTACACTTTCGCTAAGATTATTTCGCTGTTTTCCGCACTGGGCAAAACGGAAACCAATTTTGTTTTGTGTTCATTGATGGTTTTATCTTCCCCCAAGATCGCCGAATACGACTTGGTATTGGATAAAAAACCAGTTAAATCGCTCAATCCCTGTTTGGGTAGAATGGCAATTCCCTTGGATTCTACTTTAAACTTATCGGTCTTTTTATAATAGATGGTGGCATCAGCAATCGGAACCTTAATGAAAGGGATAGCCGCCTTGATTTGAAGCTCGGCCTTGTAATCATTCACCGTGTTAATCTTAGCGACCACCGATTGGATCAATGCATCCGCGGTCTGGGAGTTAACGTGTCCAAGGCAACAATAGCCCAGCAGGAATAAGAAAATTCTCATGAAGTAATGTCTTTTTTATTAAACCGAACCAAAGTAATGAGCAAAAGGCCTGCGATATGTGCCGTAAGAATCACCACGGATTCGATGATTTCACCTGTAGGAAAAGGGTCTTCAAACAAGCTGCGCCAAGCCGCCATGTGGGTGGTGAACATAAAGGGCTTAATGGAATCAAAAACGCTGACATCCAAGGTTCCAATGATCGTGAATAAAATGATGACCGACATGGTCGAAACGATTGGACCCACGCTGTTTTTTGCGAAAGCCGAGAAAGCCATCGCCAAGGTAGCTACCGTCCATAAGGCCAAAAACGCCACCAACAAGGAGGCGCCAAAACGCCAGGCTAAATCCGCCTCTGGAAGAATCAGCAAACCGTTGGAATTCAACACGATCAAGTCGCCTGTACCAAACATCCACTTGGCAACAAACAAGGATAAAAAACCCAACCACAGGGTCATTATGAACGTGTAAATGGTCGCAGCAATCCACTTGGAAAGTACAATCCCTGTTCGCGAAATAGGCTTGGTAGCCAGCATTCGGATCGTTCCAGACGCTTCTTCGCCGGAGAGCAAATCGCCCGTAACCAAGGCGATGAGTAAAGGAACATGCACAATCAACATCTGCATGATGATGAACGCAATCAGGTTACCGTTAAGAATTTTACCGTTGAAACTTAGGGTTTGCTCGAAGGATGCCGTAACAAAACCCACATACGATTTCCCATCGGCTTTCATGGCGAAAAGCACAATAAAAATAAGCAGGGTCAATGCACCAATTCCGATGTAGCTCCGGATCTTGGTTGCAATCTTCAACAGTTCATTGTAGGTGTTTTTCAAGAGCATTATTTCTCGGTCATTTTAATGAAAAAATCTTCCAAACTGCGTTTGGGAATAACCGATTTGAGACCACAACCGGATTCAACCATGCGTTGAACCATCTCCAGCCGTACGTCTTCGATCATTTCAATATGATAGGTGGATTTGTACAGCAAGCGCGTCACAAGCTGCGGGTAGAACTGCCGCATCATGTCCTCCAATTTCGACGGATTTTCCACAGAAACCTCCAAATTAAGACTTTGCTTTTCCAGTAGCTCATGCACTTCTCCCTCCACGATGGTTCTTCCTTGGTTAATGATGACCATGCGGTTGGCAATGATTTCAATTTCCGAAAGTTGATGGGAGGACAATAAGACGGTTTTCTTTTGTTCGTCCCGCAACCGTAAAATTAAGTTTCGCACCTCAATGATGCCTTGCGGATCAAGACCGGTGGTTGGTTCGTCCAGAATGACGATATCGGGATTGTGCAACAAGGTTTGTGCAATGCCCAATCGCTGTTTCATACCGTGTGAAAAACCCGAAACCTTGTCCTTTTCTCGGCCATTGAGCCCCACAAAATCCAACATTTCTTGAATTTGCCTTGGAGCAATGTCTTTGCCGGAAATGCGCGCGAAAATTTCCAAATTACGCTGGGCTGAAAGGTATTTATAAAAGTCCGGTTTTTCAATGATGCACCCTACTCTCGAAAGCACTTCAGAACGGTTTTCATTCAAGGACTTTCCAAAAAAATTAAGGGTTCCACCGCTAGGACGAATCAAGGAGAGTAAGCAACGGATGGTGGTACTTTTACCGGCACCGTTGGGTCCAAGAAATCCAAAAACATCGCCTTCATTCACATGAAACGACACATCCTTAACCGCCTGAAAAGCGCCAAAGTTTTTCTGCAAGTGTTGGACTTCAATGAGGGACATACGGTTAGAACAATGCAAAGGTAGAAAGGTTGACCTAAGATCCTTTGCATTTTGATTAACTTTGAAAGAAAAATGAAATTTTATCTTCTTTTTGCGGGACTGATTCCATTGCTTGGGATTGCTCAACCATGGGTCAACAGAACCTACAGCAACCTATACGATGTCCAAGCCCGTTCGATGGTAGAGATGGGAAACGGGAATTTTCTAGTGGCGGGAACCCAATCGTTTTCTAACGGTTTTCTGAGCGTTCACGATGGAACTGGGGCATGCACTGCAACCTATTTTTTGAGCCAATCAGCGTTATCGAGTTATTCCGATTTCAATCAAATCGTCAAGATGAACGACACCATGGCCATCATCGGTGGCAAAATATCCCTTGCGGGTGGGCCTGGAGAAGTTTGGAAAGGAATAACGGTTGCGGTAAATCAACAAGGATCGGTGATTTGGATGCTAACCCACGAAGTTTCAAGTCTTACCGATGCCGTGGTTCGCGATATTGAACCTTATAGTGACAGCACAGTCTTGGTCTTGAGTGCTGGCATTGGATCGCCACAAAATACCCTTAGCTTGATAACAATTGAAGGAAGTGTCCTATGGACCAAGAACTATGATGTCAACGAAACAGCGTTTCAATTGAACGACTTATGCCTTGCCGACTCGAACATGTATATGTGTGGTACCCTAAACCAAGCTGGAAATTACGCAGGGATTCTCTTAACCCTAGAAACCTCTGGAAATCTCATCGAAGGCTCAAAGTACAACTTCAACACGCAACCCGATTTTGTTCAACTTATTTGTCAAGGAATGAATTTGGTTGTGGCGAATTGCGGTGGCTCTTCCAGCCAATCCCTGTTAAAAATCGATTTTGCGGGAAATGTCACGGATCATAAATCCTTTACCGCCATGATGGCCATGCCACAAGAGCAAGCACTTAAGCCCTTGTCGAAAATCGATTCGAGCCATTTTTGGTTCTACAATGGAGGTGATTTCGGCTCCTTGGGCTATCCAATGGATGCTGTGAGCATGTTACCATACCAAGTCATTCAACACGTTGGCAACCTTCAAACCATCCTTCAACAGGATACAATAATTAGGATCTTATCCACTGGACCAATTTATGGGATTAAAAGCCAAGTGATAATGCAGAAACACTACGCCTTGACTTCGGCAGATTCTTTAGAGGATTTATTTTCCTTCTGCACCTACCCGAGCAATGAACCGCCAATGAACCAATTAGTTCCGGTGAAAATCAATTTTTCGCCTATCCTTAGCCAGGGTAATACGCCGAACCCCTTATTTTATCCTTTCCTCGCCAACGAAGCTTGGAGCAACGAACCCTTTTGCGTTGAAATGCTGGGAGGAATCGAAGAAAGCGCTGAGGTATTCGGGCCCAATCCTTGCGATGAGGTGCTAAAGGTTGAAGTTCAATATCCCCTCGAATATAGCCTATTTAACCTCGATGGAAAGATCGTTCAATCGGGTCAAACCAACGCAACGGGTTATATTGATATCCGAGCTTTACCCAACGGACTCTACCTTCTGATACTAGGCGACAGAACCTACCGGATTGAGGTGATGCACCGTGGGTAAGACTGAGCAAAAATTACGGATTTTTGTCAGGTGTAAGGCTTGTTAAAATAATATTAACTTTGAGACAACCAATTGACGTGTTAAACGTTTACCAACCGATGTTTTTTAAACGAATTCTTCTTAATAATCTACCTAACCATTGAACACATTGAAAAAATATCTTGTTTGTTCCCTGTTGTTAGGGATTTCGACGGTAAGACTATTAGCCCAAAACCCGGTCAATGGTTCGTTCACGAACGTTACTGGAAATTCTGTAACACCTGCCTCTTGGACCAATTGCTTGGGGCATGATCCCAGTACCAGTTTCGGAGGGTGGCCTTCGGTG
>JBJTXE010000011.1:0-10390 GCA_046082075.1 Bacteroidota bacterium | reverse complement strand
GCTATCGAACGATTTTTGGCTCGCTTGCTTAAAACGTTTTCTAACCATGCGCGATGATTACGCACAATTTTTAAACCCCTAATTATGATGAAGCTTTTTGTTTGTACCGCAATTCTTTTGACAGCGGTGGCGTGTAATTCGGATCAGAATGCGGTAAAAAAAAACAATACTAAACCCACGGTAATTGCACGATACGACAACAATTTGGTGATCGCGTTTTATTACCAGGATAGCCTTAAAGAAGGGTTTTTGTACTACAAGCGAGAAGATCAGTCCGTTACCAAAAAGCAGAAGGCTTTTGAATCAGCAATTCAACAACGATCCAAGGAACTCGAAGATTACGTTCGAAGAAACGATGAAAAGGCACGAAATGGCCTTTTGTCGCAGAACGAAATTGTTCAAATTCAACAAAAGGCACAAAGTATGGAGCAGCAATTGGTTCAATACCAGCAGACCGAAGGAGCACGTTTAGAACAAGAATCGATGAAAAAAATAGAGCAAATCACCAAGAAGATTGAAGTGTTAGGTAAAGCATACTGCGAGAAGAACAACATTGATGTGCTGTTGATCCACGGGTCCGGAGGACAAATTAATTACATCGATGCAACAATGAATGTTACCACCGATTTCATTCGTTTTTTAAACGAGAATCAAGCTTCTATTGAAAAAGATCTTAAATAGGAAATGCTCATTGCACAACAAAAACAACAGGAAAATATTATAGAGTATTTGCTCTATATGTATCAAATTGAGGATATGGTGCGCAGTTTGAATTGCGATTTCGAAACCATTCGTAAAACGCTGATTCCCTCGGTTCTTCCAAATGCCGCGTATCAAGCCTCGTATGAAACATGGTATGCCCAGATTTGTGAAGAATTGATCCGTTCGGGAAAAAAACAGAAGGGGCATTTGTACGAGCTGGAGGAAATTTTTACCGAACTCACCTTGTTGCATCGTACCTTGCTAGAAATCATGAAAGATGAAAAGTATGCCAATTTGGTAGAACATGCACAGATCAGTATGGAGGAGTACGCTGCTAAAGCAACCATTCCCCAAGCACATCCTGTAGAAATTTGCATTCACGCGATCTATATGAAGTTGCAACTCAAGTTACGCAAACAACCTATTTCCGAGGAAACCGAAAAGGCGATGGATCCTATGAGGGCTTTGCTAGCTTATTTGGGAAGGGAATATAAAAAAATGAAGTCTGGTATTTGGGGCATTAATTTAAATTGATTCAATTCCACGGTTCCATGTTGTCCCGTTGAATACTAGGCAGTCAATGCCATTGGTTAGGATTAGTTTGCGCGCTTTTACCACGTGTTGATAGGTACTTATTTGATGCAGCGTTTCTTCGGTTAACAACACCTCCGGAGCCTTGCACTCTACGAGTATTTCTGGTTGGCCTTGAGCGTCATAACTCACGATGTCCCAACGCTTTTTGCGGTCGTGGTATTGAAAGCTCTTTTCAACAGCAATTCTACTCGCCGGTATATGAACGGAGTGTATTAAATAACCCATTACATGCTGTCTTACCCATTCTTCGGGGGTAAGGTTTATCCATTTCTTACGATTGAGGCAAAACACTTGAATCTTCGTTTCTTTTTTCTGTAATTTGAGTTCCGTTGGAGGGAAAGACAATTTGGTGAACATTAACGAGGCAATAGTAAGTCTAGGGGTTGATAACTTAAGTCAAAAACTTTACCCAAAACTTCGTTAGTTAAGACTCCTTTGTAGATGTAAACACCGTCTTTAAACCCGGGTTTGTAACGAATGACATCGTCTAACGAGCCCTGTTCACCTATGTCCAGTAGCAGCGGGGAGAAGATATTGGAGAGGGCGAAAGAAGCGGTTCGTGAGACACGCGAGGCGATGTTCGGTACACAGTAGTGTACAACTCCATGTTCAATGAAAATGGGTTGATGGTGGTTGGTAACTTTGGAAGTTTCAAAACAACCTCCTTGGTCAATGCTCACATCAACAATAACGGAACCCTCCTTCATTTGTCGAACCATATCTTCTGAAACAACGCAAAGAGTTTTTCCAACACTGGAACGCAATGCTCCTATGGCAACATCCGCACGACGTATAGCCTTGGCAAGTACTTTTGGTTGAATCACTGAGGTGAATACACGGTTTCCTACAGCATTTTGAAGCCTTCTCAGCCGAGCAACTGAATTATCAAAAACTTTAACGGAAGCACCAAGTCCTAAGGCTGCGCGTGTGGCGAATTCACCCACCGTTCCGGCCCCGATGATCACGACCTCCGTTGGCTGAACTCCTGTTACTCCTCCGAGCATCATACCTTTGCCTTGCGAGTAACATGATAGCAGTTCTCCCGCCACCAAAATCGAAGTGTTTCCGGCAATTTCTCCCATCGTGCGAACGACGGAGAAAACGCCCTCTTCATCCCGGATGTAATCCCATGCAATGCAGGTTGTTTTTTTGGCCATGAGTTTTTGAAGTATCTCTTTGGGCTGGGTTGCAATTTGGAGGGCCGATATAAAGGTTTGATTTCCGGGCATCATTCCGATCTCAACCTCGGTTGGAGGAGCCACCTTAAAAATCATATCGCAGGTGTAGATATGTTGTTGGTCGTATACGATCTCAGCGCCGGCTTCACTGTATTCGTTGTCCGTGAAATTGGTGCCTTCCCCAGCACCGGTTTCAACACGAACTCTGTGGCCATTAGCTACGAGCAGTGAAACAGCTTCGGGCACTAGGGCAACGCGACGTTCTTGAAACGAGGTCTCTTTCGGAATGCCAATAAACAGTTGTCCTTTTTTGGGCTTAATTTCAAGCATTTCTTCCTTGGGGAGAATTGCTCCTTGATGCAGCAAGCTTTTAAGTAAATCAGGATTAGTGGCCATATTCAAGGGTGTAATTGCGGTGGTTTGATTTCGAATATTCAATCGTCAATTTCATTCGAACTTCCGGTAGAAAGTTACTAATAATTTCGGGCCATTCGACAACGAAATACGCGTTTTCGGTAAATAACTCTTCCAAACCGAGCTGAAATGCTTCTTCTGCGTTCTTTATTCGGTAAGCATCGATGTGATATAGCGTCTTGCCATCCGGCAGGAGGTAGGGTTGTATGATGCTAAACGTGGGTGAACCTTCCGGTCGTTCGATGCCTAATGCTTGTAATATTGCCATGGTGAGGGTCGTTTTCCCGGTTCCTAAATCACCGTTCAATGCAAGGCAAGGGTATTGGGATAATAATTCAACGAGTTTTTGGGCTAAGTTTTGGATATTGCTAAGCTCCAATTGATCAAATCGTTCCATCGTACTGAGGTTCGTAAGGTTCGCTTGCTTGACCGTTCCATCGTAAAAAAATGGGGTGATTTGAATCTATTTTTAGGAAGGTTTGGTCGTTGATCCATTCCCCTAGATTGTAATAAACACCGCCCGATAGCTGCATTTTTAAGGGTAAATGGCGATGTCCGAAAATGTAGTAATCATGAGGATTATGCTCTTGTTGTTTTTGCGAATATTGATAGAGCCATTCCCTGTCTTTGCCAAGAAACGTATGGTCATCGCTTTGACTTTTTCGGCTTTTCCCCGAAAAAAAGGAGGCCAACCCTATACCAAAGTTAGGATGCAGTCGGGCAAAGGCCCATTGACATAATGGATTTCTAAGTATTCTTTTGATTATTTTGTATCCTTTATCACTCGGACCAAGTCCGTCACCATGGCCAACGAATATTTTTTTTCCGTACAAATCAAGGCTAATAGGTTCTGGATAAATCATCATGTTGAATTCTTCCCGAAAGTAGTTTTTTACCCACATGTCGTGGTTTCCATAAAAAAAATGAAATCGTATGCCTTGGTCGCTCAGACGTGCGATGGTACCAAAAAGCCGAGAATAACCTTTCGGGATAACCTTTTTGTATTCAAACCAAAAATCAAAGACATCGCCGACGAGGTAAATATCGGTTGCATCTTTCGATGCAAATTCTAACCATGCAACAATGGACTTTTCCCTTGCTTTAGATTGTATTTCATCGGGTGCTCCAAGATGAAAGTCAGAAGCGAAATACGCTATACTCATACTTAATGGCCGAAAATATCAGCGAGCTTGTTTTCCAATTGTTCTCCGCGTAAATTGGTTTGAACAATGTTACCTTCTTTATCAACGAGGACCGTAAACGGAATGCTCGAAACGTTGTATAAACGAGGAACTTTGCTGCTCCAACCTCCTAGATCACTTACATGGTTTGGCCAAATCAATCCATCCGCTTGAATCGCAGACAACCATTTGCTTTGGTCGGAATCTAAACTAACACTGAGCACCGTGAAGCCATCGTCTTTGTATTTGTTGTAGGTCTTGACAACATTCGGGTTTTCCTTGCGGCAAGGGCCACACCATGAAGCCCAAAAGTCGATGAGTACATAGGACCCCTTCAGTCCGGAAAGGGAGATTTTTGATGTTCTATCCGTGGCCAATTCGGTAAAATCGGGGGCTGGTTTACCGGGAGCAAATTGCGCAGCTAATGCGGCACGTTGTTTCTCTTCCTCCTTAGCCTTGGCGATGTTGTTACCGTAGATGACATATTCCTTAACGGTTGGACTGTTGGGGAAGGCTTTAACCAATTCCGCCAAAATGGCGGTCCATGCATCGTATTCATTATCGATGCTTAACGATACAAGAACAACAATCAACGCAGCAGATCCCATATTTGCATTAACGAATTGTTGACGGTCGTTCAAGTAGGAGAGGAATTCCCGTGTCATGTAATCGTTGAACTTTCTTCTACGGGCAGTATCTTCGGCGGGAATCGTATTCATAGCTTTGTAGGCAGAATCGCGTTTGACATTCCATTTCTCCATCCGAATGGCGAATTGATTCATGGCTTGAGATTCATCAGAACCTACAAAATTGCATACTTCCTTTAGTTTCTTTTTGTCGCCGTAGACTTTAATTTTACTGCTATCGCGAAGGATAATATTCGTATGCATTTCCCCCACACGAATTACGTAATAATCTGGAGCGGGCACATTGGTTTTTATGCTGAATTTTCCGGTTTTATCCGACTTAACTCCTTTGTAATTGGTGTATTTTTTTCCATCAAATTTGGCGATATAAATGGAGTCTCCTCCGGCATTCGTGAAAGTTCCTTCAACACTTACAAAGCATTGGGAAAAAATCCATCCTGTTGAAATCAAATAGCAAGTTAGGGCTATAATTCTCATGGTGTTTTTGTGTAAAATGCGTTAATTTTCTGTTCAAGAGCCATGTTGCGCAAACCGCGAGCAATGATTTTACCTTCTGGATTCACCAGAACGGTAAAAGGAATTCCATCAAATCCGTAGAGGGCGGGCATCCCGCTTTTCCAACCTCGTAAGTCACTCACATGATTTTTCCAAACAAGACCGTCTGCTGCGATAGCTTCTTTCCATTTAACGGGGTCCTCGTCCAATGAAACGGATAGAATGGTGAAATTACGGTTCTTGAATTTGTTGAATATCCGCACCATGTTCGGACTTTCTTGACGGCAAGGTCCGCACCAAGATGCCCAAAAATCAATGAGCACTAATTTTCCCCTAAAATCGGTCAGCTGAACCGCTTTTCCATCCGAATTAGTTAACGCGAAATTCGGGGCTGAAATTTCCCCATTTTCAATTTGTTCGTATTGGTTATAACCCGACTCTAATTGATCGTATTGAGCACTCAAAGCTTGCGTGGCTGGAACTTCTCCAAGGGTTGATTTGTAAGCGGTCACCACCTCCTTGAAAACTTCTAAAAACGCTGGATTCCATCCTTCAAAACCGGTCATAGGGAAAAGTTCCATGGCCAAAACCAAATTCGCGGGATTGCCCGGGTCTTTGTTGACGGACTGAACTACGAAATCGGTAATGGGTTTTTTATTGACCATTAAACGAGCATTGAATTCCTCTTCGGTCAACATTTGCTGATTTCCCATCAATACTTCCTGTTGACGTCGAAATTGAGCAAGTAAATTTAGGTATTGGCCGATTACCGAACCCCATTTTGTTCCCGTTAATTTCGGGCGTACTAAAAAGTCAGAACTGCTGGTCTGCAATGCCAGATGCTCTCCAGGAGACGGCGTAACAGGTATGGCATTTTGCTTATTTTCCCCCAATCGAAGTTGATAGAATCCAAGTCCGGCAATATTACCTTCAATATCGATACTCTCATCGGAATCTACGGTACCGGACATCACAGTAATCATTCCGTTTTCACTGGGCGCCTCTAGGTATAAGTTTAAGCCAGTCGCCCCCTTGAGTTTTCCTTTGATCCAAAAATTAACCTTTTTGCCCCCGGTGTTTGGATTTTCTTTACACCCCATCATGAAGCAAAGTAGCAGCCATATGAATCCTAAGTTTCTCATGCGTCAAGGGCCGATCGTAACAGTTGGTTTGCGGTTTTTGGATCTACTTTCCCTCCTGAGGCTTTCATGAATTGCCCCATAAAAAAACCAATAAGTTGCTTTTCTCCGTTGCGGTACCTTTCCACTTCCTTAGGGTTTGCACTGATTACTTCTTGCACAAAACCCTGAACGGCGTCATCATCACTCGTTTGCAGTAAATCATGTTCAATCGCTAATGCCAATGCATCCCTTGAATCGGAAAGCATCATCGGGAAAATTTTTTGCGCAGCAATAGAATGCGAAATTTTACCGGCTGAGATCAGTTCGATTAATCCGGCCAAGCGCTGGGGTTTAATGGGAAACTGTTCTATTTCAACGCCTTGTTCATTCAGGTAAGATTTAACATCACCCATAATCCAGTTAGCAGCAGCCTTGTAATGAGGGGTATGCTGAACCAGCTCCTCAAAGTACAATGCGATAGATTTCTGGTCCGTTAAATGGTAGGCATCATATTCGCTCAACTTTAACCGCTGGGTATATTTCAGGAATAAGGTTCTTGGAAGCGGAGGCATTGCGTTTTCGATTGCAGCGATTTTTTCCTGAGAAATATGAACTGGAGGCAAGTCGGGTTCAGGAAAATAGCGGTAATCGTTGGCGGCCTCTTTGGCTCTTAAGGAAACCGTGATTCCTTTCAGTGCATCAAAAGCACGGGTTTCTTGAACGATGGTTTGTCCTGATTCCAATAATTCTATTTGACGGTTAATTTCAAATTCAATCGCTCGCTGCACGTTGCGAATGGAATTCATGTTCTTTACCTCAACTTTTGTTCCAAATGTCTTGGCATCTGAAAGCATGACCGAAATATTCGCATCACATCGTAAAGAGCCTTCCTCCATGTTACCATCGCAAATGTCCAAGTAACGAACCAATTTACGTACCTCCGTGAGGTAGTTGTAGGCTTCTGTGGAAGAAGTCAAATCGGGTTCTGTCACGATTTCAAGCAATGGAACACCCGCTCTATTCAAATCAATTAAGGTGTCATGAACATCCATGTCGTGGATGCTTTTTCCGGCGTCTTCCTCCATGTGAATCCGCGTCAGTCCAATGGATTTTTCTTGCCCGGATTCATTGCGAATGATGATGGAACCTCCGTTGCAAATAGGGGTTTTGTCTTGGGTGATCTGGTAGCCTTTCGGAAGATCTGGGTAAAAATAATTTTTCCTCGCAAAGTACTGATGTTCTCGAATAGTGCATCCGCAGGCCAAACCGAGACGTATTGCGAAATCAATGGTCTTTTCGTTCATCACAGGTAGGGTTCCCGGATGACCAAGACTCACGGGGCTGACCAAGGAATTGGGCGCTTCACCGTAGACGTTTTTATCCGAAGAATAAGCTTTCGAAGCAGTCAACATTTGGGCATGAACTTCAAGCCCAATAACGGCTCTATATTGCGAACGGATTGTTTCGTCCATGGTGTTATGCTCGGGATATAAGTTCTTTCATGATGTGCGTCATTTTGGGCTCTTGACGGCTTGCAACTTCCACGACATCTTGATGGGTTACTTGCTGAATTTTCCCCGGCACGCCTAAATCAGTAATAATCGAAATGGCAAAGCATGGAATCGACATGTGACGAGCTACAATAACTTCTGGAACGGTCGACATGCCCACTGCATCTGCACCAATTGCTCGAACATAACCGTATTCTGCCGGAGTTTCGAGGGTAGGCCCTGTCAAACCGGCATAACATCCCACCGAAACTTTAATGTCCGACTGCTTGGCAATGTCCAAAGCAAGTTCAATCATCGTTGGATCGTAAGGAACACTCATGTCTGGAAAACGCGGGCCTAATTCGTCAATATTCTTTCCAATGAGTGGATTGCCCGGAAACAAGTTGATGTGGTCGTTCATGATCATGATTTCGCCCACTTCGAAAGTAGGATTCACTCCTCCTGAGGCGTTGCTTACAAATAAACGTTCAATACCTAGGAATTTCATGACGCGCACAGGAAAAGTCACTTGCTGTAAGTCGTACCCTTCGTAATAGTGAAAACGGCCTTGCATGGCTACCACTTGCTTGCCTCCTAATTCACCGAAAATTAATTTACCTGAATGACCTTCCACGGTGGAAACAGGAAAGTTGGGAATCTCTTCGTAGGGAATAACATCGATTGCTTTGATTTCTTTTACTAAACCACCTAATCCCGTACCTAAGATGATTCCAACACTTGGCTTGACCGATGTTCTGCTTTGGAGGTACGCGGTTGTTGCTTTAATTTTTTCTAACATATGCTTCAATCGTTTGTAAAAATGCTTCTTCACGATCCAAGGAAATTCCAATGGGTTGAACATACCAAGGATACTGGCTCATTTCAACCTTCAACGATGTTTCTTGCATTCGCATGAAGTCTTTTTCTGTGGTGATAATTATTGTTTTTTCGATATCAAAAGTAGTAAATTTCCTATGAATTTCTTTGAGGTCCCTCAACGAATAGTTAAAATGATCCCCAAAGGATAGGTGGGTCACTGAGTAGTCGTTTGATAGGTGCTTTTCCAAGGGGTTGGGGTTGGCAATTCCTGTAATTAAGAGCACATGCTCAGGGTTTTCTATGGTCTTCGAACCGACCAACCTCAGCGGGAGGTAGTGAACGCTAGAGAAAAATACGGGGACCTTCAAGCGGAGCATCGCGTTCAAGTAGGATTGTTTCGCTTCGAAACTAAGCGCTTCGGGGCATTTGGTGAAAACGATAATATCGGCTCTTTTTGCTCCCGAACGACTTTCTCGTAAATCGCCCATGGGCATGAGATAATCCTTAAAAAAAGGCTGGTTAAAGTCACTTACAAGGATCGTTAATCCTGCGCGCACATGGCGGTGTTGTAGGGCGTCGTCCAGCAACAAAACGTGATGTTCAGAACGATCCATGGTTACAATGGCATCCTTTCTTCGTTCGCAAACATGCACTTCATCTACCTCATCGAGAAAGTATTGCAGCGCTTCATCGCCAACAATTTCAGACGTATGCTGCGATTGAACGACGATATGTCCCTTGGTCTTGCGGCCATAACCTCTTGACAAGACCTGTACTTTAAAATCGGGTTGAAGGCGAGTAATCAAGTAACGCGTTAAAGGGCTTTTACCAGAGCCCCCTACGTTTAAATTGCCAACACAAATGGACTTTCCGGGGATGTCGTACGTTTTGAGGAAACCGAGGTCAAAGAGTAGGTTTCTCGCTGAAGTTATGGCCCAATAAATTGCCGCGATGGGAGCGGATAAAAGGCGCAGCAATCTCATAACGTATTATCCCCCGTAATTGGAAAAATCTTGGTCTTCAGCGTAATAGTAAATTCGAATCAAGCACGTATCGTTGAGAAAGTCGATTTTGCCAATTTCAAAACGGTTAATCACCAGTCCCGTTCGTTCTTCTAAATCTTGCTTAAGTGCTTCGTGGTTTTCAGCTTTGATGAGGTCCACCCGGTCATAATTAATGATTTTACGGGTTTCATGTTTCATCAACCACAAGTACTCCAAAACGTACAACACGCCAATGACCGATAGATTGATGACTCCTAATTCCAGTAAATTGATTTGATAAATATCCTTTTCGACCTCGGTTGATAGCATCGCATTGACTACACTGAGTCCGATCACCAAGAATAGGTACGTCATTTCCTTAATTTCGATGGCATCTGTACGGTATCGAATAATCCCAAAAATTGCGAAGAGTCCGAGTCCCATTCCGGTGTCAATGTCCAGTTTTTTCAAGCCAAAGCAAAGGAAAAAGGTTATGATTCCGATTAAAAAGTAGGTGAATAAATAGTCTTTTCTGCGGGTTTTGGGATAGTACAGCAGACGAATAATGACGAAAAGGACCAAGAGATTGATCGCTAAACGGATTCCAAGGCTGTCAAGGTCGTTATAATCCCATGAAAACGTAGAGTAATCGGATGTTTTGGCAAGAAAAGGGGTCATGATATTAAGCATAAGCATTGATTTTTTCGAGGTATAGTTGTCGTTTTTTGAAGCGGTTCGATTTCACTTTTGGTTGCTGCATCAATTC
>JBJTXE010000010.1:0-3506 GCA_046082075.1 Bacteroidota bacterium | reverse complement strand
CGGTGCTGTTTACCAAGGGTATTACGGCGACCACGCCTATACGTTTGAAGTGGGTGAGGTTAGTCCCAAAAAAAAGAAGTTGTGTCGAGTAACCAAAGAATGCCTTTATTTGGGCATTGAAGCATGTAACACAACCAACCGCATTGAAGACATCGGATACGCCATACAGCAACATGCAGAAGCGAACGGTTTTGGCGTAGTACGCGATCTGGTGGGACATGGATTGGGTAAAAAACTGCACGAAGAACCCCAAGTTCCGAATTATGGTAGAAGAGGCCAAGGAAAACGGATTCAAAATGGACTGACCATTGCCATAGAACCCATGATCAACATGGGAACTTGGAAGGTAAAAACACTTCCGGATGAATGGACGATTGTAACGGAAGACGGCCTTCCCAGCGCACATTTTGAGCACGATGTAGCGGTAATAGACGGAAAAGCGGAAATCCTTTCATCCTTCGATTACATTTACGAAGCCCTTAAATTGTAAATGGAAAGGTCGGTAAAAATAGCGCTGATCGGATTTTTAGTAGCGGTCGCTTTTAGTGTCATGTTTTTTTTTGAATCAGGGTCAGTAATCATCCCTCACCCGCTCTTCAGTTTCCTATTACTAGCCGTCGTTATTTCAATGATTTATCAGAACAAAGCCGTGGTTCAACCACTGATTCCTCTTTTGATTTTGGCGGTCTTTCGTTGTTTAAACAACCCATTAAGCTACACTTTTTTCATGACCGAATCCAGCTATGATACCTTAAGCCAAGGAATGTACTTTGACGTGATTAGTATTTTGGAATTTATAACGGTTTTTGGAGTCTTGGGTTTTACGGTGGGATGGACTAGCCTAAAGCAGAAAATCCTATTCATTGGCTTAAGTTTAGCGTTTATTGGAGTCCACGTCTTTTCGAACACCCTCCTTCCATCCTTGTTTATGGGTATTTTTGTGCTGTGTTTATATGTTTTGAAAATCGAACACCCAAGTAAGCCCGCATTGGCCTTGATGGCGGTTTTTGATGTGCTAAGCGCTTACGATATATTTTTGAGGTAAAACGTCTACCCTTTAAAACGAGCGAATCGCACGCACCAAAGTTTTACTGGTTTTATCGTAATAATTGGTTGGTTTAGAATCGTAGAAGCTGAAAAACCATGCAGAAGCCGCGTTGGATTGTGTTGACGACCAATAAAGATTCATTTCAATTTCGTCGGCCCCCTCAATGGCATCCAAGGACTTTTCCACCGAAAACAAATTCGTATTAATTGTTTGTAACTCGTAAATCGCAGGAAGGTACCAATCATCATATCCTCCCCCCGCATAGCTGTCGCATAAACCCGCAGCTTTAGAGGTATCCCTGGTTGCCATTAAAATGGCCTGGGTGTTGGATTGACCGTCCCAAGTACTGGCGCAATTTTCAACCTCCTTATCCTTGGGTCCCCACTCCACTTCACGGCCCAAATTCTTCAACGAAACGACCAATCCATGTTCTTTTCCGGTGGAGTCCTGGTATAGGTAGTAAATAATTCCTCCTTCAGCATGTTCACCAATGAAATGTGCTTTCTGTCCAAAAACAATGATTGAAGATCCAAGCAATAAAATAGTGGTAAGAAGATTCACAGCGTTCATTTTGGGTTAAGGTACGAAAAAGCTCGTTCAAAATACAGAGGCTACCAACGATATATAGAATAATGTTGATTTTGGAAAACACACACCCCCTCAAATTCCAGCGATGAGCTATGACGGTTCAGTACCATATAACGGCACCCTCTTTGTTTAATTTGCTGTAGAAAACCAAGATCCGCAAGGGCTTCATTGCTAAGATTCCAACCTTTTCGGTTCAAAAAATAAAGTTCCAAAGGATTGCTATTTCCATTGATTGCCACCAAGGCATTTTTAGGGATAAATTGATCCGATAAGGACGACAGTTCTGCTTTGTAGGCTTCACCCGAGTTGTAGCGAAAATCGTGGGCCTGATTTGCCACCGCTTCTACCGAAATTAAAACCATCACCACCGGTGCAAATCTCCGCAATTCAACCAATGCATAGGCCCCGCAAATGGCCAAAACAGGGACCAAGGGCAAAAGATAATACTCGTGCGTCAAAAAGATTACGCCAGACTTCAAGGCGTAGGCTAAAAAAAGCACCGAGAAGAATGGAAAAGCAATTTTGACCGCTATATCCACTTCACTGCGTACCACCTTCCAACTGCCAAAAATGACCAAAGCAAAGGCCAAATAACTGAAAAACGGATGGAACATGAGATGCTTTAACAAGGATAAAGGTTCATTCAGAAAGACGCGAGCACCTTCGACGAAGGTTCCGCCCGTGTTGTACCAATTTCCATAGTTGACCGCCAAGGTTGGATTCCATACGAAATACCAGCATAAGGCAGGTACAACAGCAATCCAAGGAATTAATAATACCCATGCTTTTTTGGGCTTATTGCGGAAATAAACGTAGGCAAATACGCCGACCGCCACTAAAGGAAGTACCGATATTTTCAATAACATTCCCAAGGATAATACAACAAAAGCACCTAGAATGTCCCTCCATCTTCCAAACCTGAGTGCCTCAAAAAAATAGTAGGTTCCTATGATGTAAACCGCCAGAGCCGCAGTGTCTGGCATTACTTTTCGGCTGTACATAAAATAACTTGATACCCCCAAGAGAAGGGTTGCATAAAAAGCGACTTTTTTAGGAGTAAATCTCACCAATAAAGCGTAAAAATAACCGAGTCCTATCGTGGATATCAACACATTCAGTAAGCGACCAATACCTGGATGAAATCCAAAAAAGAGGCTCAACTTCCCTTGGAGGTAATAAAGCAGGGGAAATTCCATGCCAATAATGCCCGATCCACCGTTGGTTTCGTTCACCATCGGATAGAAAAACGAGGTATTGCCTTCGAAATAATTTCGCGCTACCATTAATCCCGTTGCTTGGCGCCAGCTATGGGCTGCTTCAATCGGGGGATGCCAAATTCCGATAAGGTGAACCACCAAAAAGAGTCCAATCCAAAAGGAGATGTTCCCGAATACCTTAGGCCACCAAGGAATGTTCAAGGTGTTTTTTGAAATGGTTTAAATACCAAAGTACTATGTGCTCAGGGTTAATCCAACAGTCCCATACCGCAGCAATTGAAGCATTTGTCACCAAGGTAGATAACGCAATCATGGGTTATTTTCTAAAATATAGGTTAACACTTTTTCCATCAAATGCGCCCGATCTTTACCCACCACATTGTGCTTGTGCATTGGGTAGGCAAAAAAGTCGATTTGTTTTCCGTCTTCGACAAACTTTTTGATCAAAGAATAATTGTGCTGCAACACCACCACATCGTCCACGGTGCCATGGATCAAAAGCAACTTTCCCATTAGGTCCTTGGTATAATTCGTTAAGGCATTTTTTGCATATCCGTCAGGATTTTCAGCGGGACGGTCCATGTAACGCTCACCGTACATGACCTCATAAAACTTCCAATCGGTCACGGGACCTCCAGCAACGCCCGCGTTGA
>JBJTXE010000009.1:0-6306 GCA_046082075.1 Bacteroidota bacterium | reverse complement strand
TGCACTTCAAACCGAGAACCTTTACGAAGGTCAGCGCTTGGTTTTAAAAAAAGTGAATACAGTGCAACCCTTAGTGGTTGAAAATCCAACCCCAAAACCAGCCCCCAAACCAAAGAAATACCACACGGTTCGTTCAGGGGACACGATGAGTAAAATCGCGGCGAAATACCATCTATCCTTGGCTCAACTCAAAAAATTAAATCCTGGTAAAGGGAATATTATCCAAGTGGGGGACAAGATCCGTATAAAATAGATGCCCAATGTTGATTACGGCCACCATCATTACCTACAACGAAGAACCGAACATCCCACGTTGCTTGGAAAGCTTACAAGGAATTGCCGATGAAATCCTTGTGATGGACTCCTTTTCAACGGACCGAACTCCGGAAATTTGCCGTTCGTTTGGAGTTAAATTTCACCAGCAAGCCTGGCAAGGTTATGCGCAACAAAAGAATGATCTAAACGCTTTGGCTACTTAAGATATAATTTTATCGCTGGATGCGGACGAAGTGCTTTCTTCGGAATTACAAAATTCAATTCTTAAGATGAAAGCTCGAGGGGAAAGGGGAACTTACGCTGTGAATCGTTTGACCAATTATTGTGGAAAGTGGATCTACCACTCAGGATGGTATCCCGACATCAAAGTACGGTTGTTTCCAAAATCTTGTTATTGGGAAGGAAACTTGGTGCACGAAGAATTGGTGTGTTCCGAGGAGTTCATTCCCTCCTTATTAGAGGGGCACTTAGAACATTATTCCTATACTTCGCATCGTCAGCACCGAGAACGAGCCGACCGATATTCTACTTTGACGGCAAAAAAATACGTGGAATTAGGTAATAAGCCCTATCCTCTGCAACCGTTTATTAGTGCTGTAGGTAGGTTTGTAAAAATGTATATTTTCAAGCGCGGATTTTTAGATGGCAGCTCCGGTTATCATATTGCCCGTATCAGCGCGCAATCGAATTTTTTTAAATACCAAGAAGTAAAGCGCTTGTATGAAGAACGCAAAACCCATTAAGCGAATCATCGTTTCTCGTACCGATAGCATTGGTGACGTTGCCCTAACCCTGCCATTGTGCGTGAGGTTAAAGTTCCTTTATCCAGAGGCGGCCTTGGTTTATTTGTGCAAAGCCTATACGAAGAGCGTGGTCGAGTGTTTTGCTCCGGTGGATGAAATTTTATTATTGGAGGATTTAGAACACATGAGCAAAGTTGAACGTCAACAGGCTTTGTTCGCCGACATGATTCTTCATGTTTTTCCTCATCCAAAAATAGCCCAGTGGGCCAAAGAGGCCAACATTTCGCTCCGCATCGGAACAAGCCATCGTTGGGCTCATTGGATTTATTGCAATGAAAGGGTAGACTTTACGCGGAAGAACTCCTCCCTTCATGAAGCACAATTGAATTTTCACCTCCTAAAACCTTTGGGGCAAAAGAACATCCCCTCCTTCTCAGAAATTCAGGACATGTCGATGAATTTTCAAGGAAACTCAAGTTCTCCAATCAGCGGCGATTACATCGTGCTTCACCCCTTTTCCAAAGGAAGTGCGGTAGAATATCCCCTCCATAATTATGTGGATTTAGCCCAAAGGTTGATGGGTCAGGGTTACCAAGTGGTGGTTTCAGGAACTGCCGCAGAAGCGGAAAAAATAGGCATCAGTTTTGATCATTTACCGGGAGTTATCAACGCGGTTGCGAAATATTCCCTCCAAGAACTCTTAGGAATTTTAAAACAGGCCAAAGGTTTTGTTGCGTGCTCCACAGGGCCACTTCATTTAGCTGGAATCATGAACGTAAAAACAGTAGGGCTTTTTTCACCTAAAAAACCGATTGATCCAGGACGTTGGTCGCCCTTGGGCACGCAAACACAATGTTTGGTTTTTGACAAAGAGTGCACGAAATGTCAGGAAAAAAAATCGTGCAATTGCATCGAAAAAATTCCGGTAGAACGTATTTTCAAGGCCCTTCTTTCTTGAGGTAAAATCCTTAAGGGTTTGATGGGCTTTACTATCTTTGCGGCCAAAGTAACTACATCATGGAATACAATCCACGCGAAATTGAAAGCAAATGGCAATCGTACTGGAAAAATAATGCAACGTATCGGGTTTCTTTAGACCTGAACAAACCAAAATATTACGTGTTGGATATGTTTCCCTACCCTTCAGGAGCAGGGCTACATGTTGGGCATCCCTTGGGATATATTGCTTCCGACATTTATGCACGATACAAAAAGTTAAGTGGCTTCAATGTTTTGCATCCCATGGGCTATGATTCCTTTGGTCTTCCAGCCGAACAATACGCTATTCAAACGGGACAACACCCAGCCATTACCACACAACAAAATATTGCGCGATACCGAGAACAGTTGGATAAACTTGGCTTCAACTACGATTGGTCGCGCGAGGTCCGCACCTCATCCCCGGAATATTACACCTGGACTCAATGGATTTTCCGTCAATTGTTCAATCATTGGTACAATCCTGTAACGGATAAAGCGGAACCCATTAACCAACTCATTTCCCAGTTTGAAACCAAGGGTTTTGCAGACGAACAACGCGCCACGTTGCACGGAGGAATTGAGGGGAACCTTGAGCCTTTCACCGCAGAGGAATGGAAAGCGTTTAATGAGAAAACGCAACGTGAAATCTTAATGAATTTCCGATTGGCGTATCTGGGAGAGTCCTATGTCAATTGGTGTCCTGCTTTGGGAACGGTGCTCGCCAACGATGAGGTGATCAACGGTTTTTCAGAACGAGGAGGTCATCCCGTGGAACGAAAACTGCTGAAGCAATGGAACCTCAGGATTACGGCCTATGCCCAACGACTTTTGGACGGATTAGATACTTTGGATTGGTTCGACAGCATTAAAGAGACCCAGCGCAATTGGATTGGAAGGAGCGAAGGAGCCTCGGTGCATTTTCCTCTAGAAAATGGCCAAGGAAGTATAGAAGTATTTACTACCCGTCCGGATACCTTGTTCGGGGTGTCGTTCGTTACCCTCGCTCCGGAGCATGACCTCGTACCCGCTTTAACCACTATTGAGCAAAAAGCAGCCGTAGAGGCCTATGTTAATTCCTCCAAGAACCGCAGCGAACGAGAGCGAATGGCGGATGTAAACACGGTGTCTGGGGTATTTACTGGGGCTTACGTTTTACATCCTTTTACCCAAGAAAAAATCCCTGTTTGGATTGGTGATTATGTCCTTGTAGGTTACGGAACAGGTGCCGTGATGGCCGTCCCCGCGCACGACGAAAGAGACTTTAAATTCGCTAAATTTTTCTCCTTACCTATACCACCCGTTATCGCGCCCAACCAAGAACATGATTTTGAAGAAGGGGCGTGGGGCACAAAAGAAGGAACATTAATGAATTCAGGATTCCTGAATGGATTGGCGGTAAAAGAGGCCCTATCCACTATGCTAGATGCGATTGAAGGCGAGGGTAAAGGCTTACGCAAGGTTAATTTTCGCCTTCGCGACGCAGTATTTGGCCGACAGCGCTATTGGGGAGAGCCTATTCCTGTTTATTACAAGGAGGAAGTACCTTATCTCATCGACGAAGCAGCCTTACCCTTAACCCTTCCTGAAGTTGAATCGTATCTGCCGACCGAAGAAGGAGATCCGCCTCTGGGCAGAGCAAAACAATGGAAGCACCAAGGCCTCTACGATTACGAACAGTCCACCATGCCCGGTTGGGCGGGAAGTTCTTGGTATTTTATCCGATACCTCGATCCCCAATACCCCAAGGGATTGGCATCAAAAGAAGCCATCGATTATTGGGGAAATGTGGATTTGTACATGGGAGGAGCAGAACACGCAACAGGCCATTTGCTTTACGCTCGCTTTTGGTGCAAATTTTTACGCGATTTTGGTGTTGTTCCTTTTGATGAGCCTTTCAAAAAAATGATTAACCAAGGCATGATCCTCGGTCGCAGCAGTTTTGTATACAGAATTGTGGGAACGACAACGTTTGTGACCAAAGAATTGAAAGACAACTACACCACCAATCCTATGCATGTCGATATTTCCTTGGTGGATAACGACCGTTTGGACCTGGAGGGCTTCAGGGCTTGGAGGGCTGAATTTCAGGAGGCGCAATTCATCCTCGGAACCAACGGGGAGTATGCGTGTGGCGTTGAAATTGAAAAAATGTCCAAGTCGAAATACAACGTTCAAACGCCCGATGAATTGGTGGAACGCTTTGGTGCCGACACCCTGCGAATGTATGAAATGTTTTTGGGACCGGTGGAGCAAAGTAAGCCTTGGGACACCAAAGGAATTACTGGAGTTCATGGGTTCTTGAAAAAATACTGGAAACTCTTTCACAAGGAAGGAATATTTGAAGTATCCACAACAGAGCCGGCGAAAGAACATTGGAAAATCCTGCACAAAACCATTAAAAAAATACGTGATGATTTGGATCGTTTTTCGTTCAACACGGGGGTTTCTACCTTCATGATCTGCGTTAACGAGTTGCTTGATGCTCACTGCAACCACCGCGATATACTTGAGCCACTAACGGTGTTATTGGCCCCCTATGCCCCTCACATAACTGAAGAAATTTGGGAAAAATTGGGACACGCTTCCGGCTCCTTGTGCGACGCCGCCTATCCAGCCTTTAATCCTGAGTTCTTAGTGGAATCGTCGTTCGACTACCCTATTTCATTCAACGGAAAAATGCGGTTTATTTTAAACCTTCCGCTCGATTATGGAATAGATGAAGTGCAAAAGGCTGTTCTCGAACACAAAGACTCTGTGAAATGGCTTGAGGGAAAAACACCCAAGAAAATTATTGTTGTTCCCGGGAAAATTGTAAATGTGGTGCTGTAATAAGTTCCATCAATGCTTCAGAAGACTGAACGGTAATGGCATAAGGACTTACAACATCCTTATGGATTCCAATTTGTGCCCCTCCCGCAAGAATGGTTAATTCCGGTTGTGCGGCACGTAATTGCTTGAAGTAATTTTTAACATAATGCTCTTCCACCGAGGTCAACCACGACGTTAACAAAACATCGGGGCTTACCTTCTCAATCGCGATTAACAAGGAGTCATACGGTAAGCTTTGCCCAAGATAAATGGTGAAAACGCCTTTAACCCTCAACAGATATTGGTAAAACAAAATGCCGATTTCATGCCATTCATGCTCTGGAAGATAAAGCATTACTACTGGAGAATTGCGGTCAGGGACTGGCAACTGATTAATTTCAGCAACGATTTTCTGACGGATGAGGTTGGATATAAAATGTTCTTGAGCAGGGTTGATCGAATTGGTCAACCACATAACACCGATCCTGTCAAAAAACGGGATTAAGCACTCCTTGAATGCTCGTTCCAGCGAAGAATTAACAATAATATCGTCCAAGGTTTTATTGAACAGGGATTCGTCCATTTCCACTAGAGCCAAAATCAACTTTTCCTGGCTCGCTCCTGCAGGAGTTCCCAGTTTGATCTCTGCCACTTTTTCCCGAATCTCAGGCGCACTCAAGGCAGATATCTTGGATATTTTTAGACCATGGTCCAATAAAATCCGAACGTTTAACAAATAAACCAATTCCTCATCGGTGTACAATCGAATTTTGGTCTCCGTTCTTTCGGGCACCAACATTCCATAACGTTGCTCCCATATCCTTAAAGTGTGGGCTTTTATGCCCACTAACACTTCGACGTCTTTGATTCTGTATACTCCCACGCCATCAAAACAATAAAACCTTGGTTTTGTTCGCGGTAAGGGATTGCCTACCTTTGTTTTATGAAAATTTCTTCGGCAGCCTTTGTCATGTCTAATTCGGATTACAAGGCGTGTCCCAAACCAACACTTCCTGAATTTGCTTTTATCGGGCGATCGAACGTGGGTAAATCTTCGCTGATCAATATGTTGCTCAGCAAGAAAAACCTTGCAAAAACCTCGAGCGCCCCCGGAAAAACGCAGCTCATTAACCATTTCATCATTAATGACGCTTGGCATTTGGTGGATCTTCCCGGTTACGGATATGCAAAGGTCTCGAAAAACCAACGAGAAAAGTGGCAAAAACTCATCTCGAGTTATTTACGGCATCGTGAAAATTTAACCCTTGTTTTCATCTTAATCGACATTCGATTGGAACCTCAAAAAATCGACTTGGAGTTTATCAATTGGTGCGGGGAAGAACAAATCCCGTTTTCTTTAGTTTTTACCAAGCTTGATAAGGTTTCGCGCGCTGAAGCCCAACGGAACTTACTGAAATTGCAGGAGGCTCTTCTTGAAACGTGGGAAGAACTCCCTCCTTTATTCACAACTTCAGCCACAAACGGAGAAGGAAGGGAC
>JBJTXE010000008.1:0-3440 GCA_046082075.1 Bacteroidota bacterium | reverse complement strand
CTCTCCATTTCACAAGGATTGATACCTTTGTAAAAACTCACGCTCTTGGAAGATTCGTTCGATTACCGAAGTCAATCTGAAAATCCCGATCAGGATTACGACAAAGTACTGCGTCCCAAAACGCTCAGCGATTTTGCCGGTCAACCCGCCATTGTCGAAAACCTCAGCATCTTTGTAAAAGCCGCCAAACTGCGCAACGAACCGCTCGACCACGTTCTGTTGCACGGCCCTCCGGGCTTGGGTAAAACCACCCTCGCCAACATTATCGCCAATGAAATGGGCGTTGGCTGTAAGGTTACCAGCGGTCCCGTGCTCGACAAACCCGGTGATTTGGCCGGACTCCTCACCAACCTCAGCGCGGGAGATGTGCTCTTCATCGATGAAATTCACCGCTTGAGCCCCGTAGTGGAGGAATACCTGTATTCCGCCATGGAAGACTACGTCATTGATATTTTACTAGATTCCGGACCCAACGCTCGCACCATACAAATCACCCTCAACCCTTTTACCCTCATTGGTGCAACCACCCGTAGCGGCTTGCTTACCTCCCCGCTTCGTGCGCGCTTCGGCATCAATTCCCGGCTCGAGTATTACGACGCAAAAACCCTCACCAGCATCGTGGAACGTTCCTCCAGTCTACTCGACATCCCTATCGATGAATCGGCGGCCTTCAAAATTGCCAGCCGAAGCCGAGGAACCCCACGTATTGCCAACGCCCTCCTACGTCGCGTACGCGACTTTGCACAAATCAAAGGCAGCGGCACCATCGACGATGATATCACGGAAATTGCGCTCAAAGCCTTGAACGTGGACGAAAACGGGCTCGATGAAATGGACCTTCGTATTCTTAAAGTCATTTTGGATAAATTCAACGGTGGACCCGTGGGTTTAACCACCATCGCAACGGCCATTGGCGAGAATGCAGGTACCTTGGAAGAAGTGTACGAACCGTTCTTGATTCAAGAAGGATTCTTGATGCGCACCCCACGTGGAAGAAAGGTCACCGAAAAAACCTACAAACACCTTGGACGCGATCTAGGGTATTTTCAGGGCGGGTTGTTTTAAGCATGAACGCGGATCGCTACAAGTCATTTATTAAAAACAAAGCGGCTGAACTCGGATTTTTCTATTGCGGATTTTCCCAAGCCGGATTCCTTGAAGATGAGGCCCCAAAACTTGAACGCTGGCTCAACGAAGGTCGCCACGGAAAAATGACCTACATGGAAAACCATTTCGACAAGCGGCTCAACCCCCAGCGCTTGGTAGAAGGGTCCAAAAGCGTTATTTCGTTGCTTCTCAATTATTTTCCCCAGCATAGCCCCTCCGAATCGGCGCCCAAGATTTCCAAATACGCCTACGGAGAAGATTACCACACCGTCATCAAAGAAAAACTAAAGACACTGGTGGAGGTCATGCGCCAAGAAATTGGAGACATCCAAGGAAGGGTTTTTGTTGACTCCGCCCCGGTCATGGACAAGGCCTGGGCCAAAAAATCTGGGTTGGGATGGCTCGGCAAAAACACCAATTTAATCCATCCGAAAGAAGGAAGTTTCTTTTTCATTGCTGAACTCATAACCGATTTGAGCTTTACGCAAGACCCTCCTCTCCCCGATTATTGCGGTACCTGCACCCGCTGCATAGATGCTTGTCCTACCCAGGCGTTAACCGCTCCCTACGAAATCGATGCTTCCAAATGCATTTCATACCTCACCATCGAATTGAAAGAACAGCATTTGCCCGAAGAATTTCGAGGTAAAATGGACAACTGGGCCTTTGGTTGCGACATTTGCCAAGACGTTTGCCCTTGGAACCGTTTTTCCAAAGCCCATCAAGAACAACGGTTCGAACCGGCCTTTGATTTCCTTGACTTAGACCTAGAAACCTGGGAAAAGGTTCAAGAAGGCACCTTTGAATCATGGATGAAACACAGCGCCATTCGACGAACCGGTTACGAAGGACTCATGCGCAACCTCCGTTTTTTAAAACCCATTGAAAAACCTTAACTTTGTTGGGTGTCAGGCTCAACCTTTGGAACCGTATTTCAACTCACTACGTTCGGTGAATCGCATGGCCCTGCCATTGGAGGAATTATTCAAGGATGTCCTGCCGGAATAGAAGTAGATTTAGATCAAATACAGCAAGCGTTGGACCGCCGTAAACCGGGACAATACGCCGCGAGCAGTCCTCGAAAAGAAATGGACCGCGTTCAATTCCTCTCGGGAATTTACGCAGGTAAAACCCTGGGGACGCCCATTGGATTTGTCCTTGAAAACCATGACGCACAATCCAAGGACTACGCCTCCCTTCAAGAAGCGTATCGTCCATCACATGCGGATTTCACCTACGACCAAAAATACGGATTGCGCGACCCGCGTGGCGGCGGACGTTCCAGTGCCCGAGAAACAGCGTGCCGCGTGGTGGCAGGGGCCTTGGCGGAACAGCTTTTATCCAAGGTAGGCGTTCGATTTTCCTGTTACGTGGACCAAATTGGACCACACCGCAGCCACCTTGATGAGTTCTTTTCAAATGAAGCCATCGAATCTTCCACCGTTCGTTGTCCTGATACTGCCCTTACTGCAAAAATGATGGCCTATTTGGAGGAAGTTCGAGCCGAGGGCGATACCGTTGGCGGATGCATTCGCTGTTATATCGAAGGGGTACCCGCAGGATTGGGGGAACCAGTCTTCGACAAATTGCACGCGGTTTTGGGCAAGGCCATGCTCAGCATTAATGCGGTAAAAGGCTTCGAAATTGGCAGCGGATTTGACGCTGCGCACATGAAAGGAAGCGAACACAACGACGTCTTTGAACAGGATTTTTCCACGAAAAGCAATTTCTCCGGGGGAATACAGGGCGGCATCTCCAATGGAATGCCGGTTTCCTTTCGCGTAGCTTTTAAACCGGTGGCCACCCTCATGAAGGTACAATCAACCGTTAACCGTCAGGGAGAAGCGGTTAGCATCGATCCGAAGGGACGCCATGACGTGTGTGTAGTGCCACGAGCGGTTCCGATCGTGCAAGCCATGGCCGCACTGGTACTATTAGATGCTTACCTTCAAAACAAAACCATAACTTTGTAAATCGTATGTTGCAACGCATTCAAACCTTGTATTTCGCTCTAAGCATCGTGCTTTGGGGTGCATTCTTTTCGGGAGTTTCCCTGCTTAGTTTTGAAAACACGACGTCAAAAACCGTAGTTTACGTAACCGTTTTTGGTCGAAAAACATGTCAAATAACTGATGGAAAAGAGACCTTACTCAAGGTTGAGAATCAACCGATTTTTATCGTGTGTGGATTGATGATTGTTCTTGTATTCATCACCTTAATGCGCTACAAATCGCCGAAAAAACAGTTGGGATTAGCGCGATTCACCTTGCTCTTAAATGCCCTCTTGGTGTTTGCCTTGGTAGTTTGGAGCACCTATCTTTTCTCTTCTGCTT
>JBJTXE010000007.1:0-2192 GCA_046082075.1 Bacteroidota bacterium | reverse complement strand
GGACCTCGAATTGCCCCCAATTTTGGGTATTTTAAGAAGTGGGAAAATCAGCGAACCTACGATTTTTACATTCGCACTTCCTACGGATTCCTGAATAAAGATCCCAAGGGTGTTATTTGGAATCGATACCGTTTCGACCCCTTCCATCAAGGGGATGTAACAGCTTCCATTAGCCATGAATTTGATGTTATTCGCGGCTTTGATGCGATTACCCAGATCTATCGCCGGAACAACTTCATCGAAGCGACCACCTTCAGGGCTGGGGTTAATTACGAATTGTTCAACGGATTGTATGTGGGGGCTGACCTCAATTTTGCCATTCGGCGGAGTTTAAAAGATTTTAAGTTTTTAGAGCTCACCGATGCCTTCATCCCTAACGACAGTGCTATGGTTTTCGATCCTTACAATGCTAGCTTGGTTTCCTTCGAGTGTTCCTACGTGCCCCAGCAAAAATATATGCGAGAGCCTTACCGCAAGGTGGTTCTGGGTTCGGCTTGGCCAACCTTCAGTGTGTATTACAGAAAAGGAGTCAAAAACTTGTTGGGAAGCGTCATTGATTACGATTATTTAAGCTTCGATATTCGCCAAAACTTCAAGCTTGGATTGCTCGGGAACAGCAGTTACCGCATTGCCACAGGGACCTTTTTGAGCATGCGCGACGTTCGCGAGCCAGATTTGAGGTACCAACGTCGTTCAGATCCTATTTGGTTTTCCAATCCCCTATATTCTTTTCAAGGTTTAGATACCACCCTTCCGACTAAACGATGGGTGCATGAAGCGCATTTCGTTCATCACGATAACGGAGCGATTCTCAATAAAATTCCTTTTATGAAGAAAACACGTATTGGGCTGGTATTTGGCGGAGGGGCTATGTACGTACAAGAGCATGATTACCAACACTATGAACTGTTGGCGGGACTGGAAAGAAACTTCAAATTATCGAGAAGAAGGTTGCGTATCGGAGTTTATGGCTGCGCCTCGGACGGCAATAAAACGGCTCCAAGAATGGACTTTAAGGTCTCGTTCGCCATCTTGGATGACCGAAGCATGAAGTGGAATTTTTAAGCCGGAGTATCCGTTTTACGCGATCGAAAGGTGAAAATGCTCTTGCGTTGAATCCAAATTAGAAAGGCAACACCCACCGAAATGCACGAATCTGCCACGTTCCAAATGGCAGGAAAGACGGGACTACCTCCCAACCAAGGAACCCAACTTGGCCAATAAGCATCGAACTGAAACATGTCCACCACGTTGCCATAAAGAAAACCTTGGTTACGAACCTCCACAGGATAGCTAATACCGTATTGCGTGCATGGCATTTTTATCCCACTACCCTGCATTTGATTGAACGATTCGCAAGGATTGAATGGAAAAATAAAATCGTAGAACATCGAATCCAAAAGGTTTCCGGTTGCTCCAGCAAGAATCATGGATAATGCAATCAAGGAAAAGTTGGTTATTCCTTTTTTGATTTCGAGAAGGATGTAATAGGTAATGCCTCCAATGGCTAAAATCCTGAAAACACTTAAGGCAATTTTGCCATAAGCAGAGGATCCTAAAGTAGTACCAAACGCCATTCCTTGATTTTCGATGTAATGCAATGCGAACCAATTCCCGAAAAGGTAACGCGTTTCGTTGGGTTGAAACGTCCATTTAATGTACAATTTCACAACCTGGTCCAAGACCATTAGCCCCGCGACCACTCCAATCAATAACCAATACTTTTTACTCACGACTTATTTTGAGCGTTTTTCGCATCAATGGTGGTCGTAGCATGAGGCACCAATCGAAGGCGCTCTTTTGGGATTAACTGACCAGATACCCGACATACACCGTAGGTTTTGTTTTGTATTCTCACCAACGCGGCCTGTAAGTTTTGAATGAATTTTTCTTGTCTTGCCGCCAATTGAGCTACTTCTTCACGTGAAAGGGTATCCGAACCGTCTTCCATCATGTTGAAGGTCCTTCCCGTATCATCGGTACCGTGGTTATCGCTGTGCGAAAGTGAATTCTTGAGCAGGTTGTAATCTACCCGAGCGTCTTCTAATTTTTTATTGATTAACGCTTCAAATTCCTTTAACTCTGCTTCGGAATAGCGTGTTTGTTCTGCTGCCATAGTGCTGTTTTCAAAGAGGTCAAATATAAAAAAATAACGAAAACTCGCACCGATTACCCAAAAGTTATTTATGCAT
>JBJTXE010000006.1:0-4919 GCA_046082075.1 Bacteroidota bacterium | reverse complement strand
TCAGGATTTTCTTTCTGCGATAAATACTGCTTGGGGGGAGCATATTCCGAGATCTTTACTGGGATACACCATGAGTCGCAACAGCTCTGCGATTAGTCAGGTGAGCTATAACGGCCTAATCAATCCCTGTAACCTCGGTGTCGATGCAGCGGATGCCCCCAGCATAGAATGGATTCTTCGAGTAGATTTAATGGGAAGAGTGCTGAATGAAATTCCAGTAAATCAGGTATTCATTGAAATTTCTTCCACAGGCCAGACCAGAAAAAGAATCGTCCTGCCATGAAACTTTTGTTAATTCTATGCGCTTTCTTAATGGCGTTTGTTGGCTCTGCACAAGCGGTTGTGTTGGACCATGTGGAACCAGCCAATTGGTGGGTTGGAATGAAACACCATCAGGTGCAGGTCTTACTTCACGGTCCTCAGATTGCTAAATACACGGTGAAGGTTCAAGGCCTGGACGTCCTTGGAATCGTGAAAACGGAGAATCCGAACTACCTCTTCGTGACCGTGGAAACCCAAGATAGGAATGCCGGGAGCTATCCGATTACCTTAACCAATACCTCGAATAAGGAAGTTGCGCGCTTTGATTTTAAATTGGAGGAACGCATTTACCAATCAGCAGTTCGTCAAGGATTTTCAACGAAGGATGTGATTTACCTATTAATGCCAGACCGATTTGCTAACGTGGTTCAAGGTCAAGATACCTATCCCGGAATGACAGAGCCAGGAAATCGTTCCCTCCCCGGGGGGCGTCATGGGGGTGATATCGCAGGGATTATGGAGCATTTGGACTATATTAAGGAACTCGGCGCTACAACGATTTGGACCACGCCCTTGTTGGAGGACAATGAACCTACCTATTCCTATCACGGCTATGCCCAATCAGACTTGTACAAGGTAGATCCCCGCTATGGAACCAATGCTTGGTTTAAGGAATTGATACTGGAATCCCATCGTCGAGGCCTCAAAGTGATTAAGGATGAAGTACCCAATCACTGGTCAAGTAAGCATTGGATGATAAAAGACCTCCCAACAAAAACGTGGATTCATCAGTTTGATCAATTTACCAGATCTTCCTACCGAACCAGCACCCAAATGGATCCGTATGCGGCTCCTTCGGATCATGCTGCGTCTGCAGATGGATGGTTTGATACCTCCATGCCGGATATGAATCAGTCAAATCCATTGCTTTTAACCTACTTAATTCAAAATACCATTTGGTGGGTAGAATATGCGTGTTTGGATGGCTTAAGGGTCGACACCTATTCGTATAACGATAAAGAAGCTATTGCCACTTGGACCAAGGCGATAATGGATGAATATCCTTTTCTTAACATGGTCGGTGAGGTCTGGTTGCATAATCAGGCACAAATTTCGTATTGGCAAAAAGACAGCAAAATTGGAGCCGTGGATTCGTATAACAGTGGCTTGCCTGCTGTAATGGATTTTACCTTACACGACGCAATCATGCAGGCGTTTAATGAACGAAATCAAGGGTGGGACCAAGGAATGGCTCGTATTTATGAAAATTTCGTGAACGACTTTGTTTATGAAAATCCTAATAATTTATTGGTGTTTATGGAAAATCACGACACCAAGCGATTTAATGAATATTGTCCAAACCTGGCCGATTATAAACTGGCACTGACCTTAATAGCCACTACCCGAGGCATTCCACAAATCTATTATGGTTCTGAAATTGGCATGAAGGGCTCAAAAGATGCAGGGGACGCCGACATCCGAAGAGATTTTCCGGGCGGTTGGGATACCGATACACTGACGGCATTTTATGCGCAAGATGATGTCCGAAAACGCTCGAAATTTGGTAGAACCCCCGAACAAGAAGCGTATTTTCAATTCACCAAAAAGGTATTCAATTGGCGTAAGAACCAAACGGTTATTCATGAAGGAACCCTAGTACAGTATGTCCCGGAGAACAACGTGTATGTGTATTTTAGAATCCTTGGAGAAAAGAAAATTATGGTCGTATTGAATAATGCCACGGAGGCTCAATCCATTACAACGAGCCGTTTTGTGGATGTCCTGGATAAATTTTCAATAAAGGCAATACCCCTTAAAAAAGAGGTGTTATCCGACACGAACATTGATATGTCGCAGAAATCGTTAACCATTCCAGGAAAAACAGCATGGATTATAGAACTATAGAACGCTCAATTATTGTTGTTTTATTCGCTTGGATTAATTGCTGTGCATGGTCACAAAATCCAACACGCCAATATAAGAGCATTGCCTCAATCCCTTCGGGAATTAAAGTCACAGTCTCGGATGGGGAGTACATTTTCCGATCCTATGGTCCGAACATTATCGAAACCACCTTTATTCCGAACGGTCAAAAGCATGAAGCAAATTCCCATACCGTGGAAAAAAAACCGGATGAGAACGCGTTTACTTGGGCAGCCTCCTCCAATGCCTTAATTCCTCCGTTCATCGATATTTATCATAAGGAAGATCGAGATAAGAAAATGAACCCTGTTATTTTGATTCAAACGAATCCGTTTAAAATCACCTATTGGCATAAGGGTAAATACTTGCTATCTGAACGATGGGGGTATGATGTGGATTCGAGCATGGAAAAGATTCAGTTTAATTTGAGTCAAGAAGAAAAGTTATTCGGAACGGGTAATCGAGTAGTAGGAATGGACCGAAGAGGGTATAGGCTACCGCTTTACAATAAGGCCCATTACGGGTATGAAACGCATTCGGAACAGATGAACTACTGCATGCCCTTGGTCATTTCAGATCGGCTTTATGCCTTGCACTTTGATAATTCGTACACCGGTTTTCTAGACCTGGATTCGAAAAAAGACAGTAGCCTTACCTATGAAACCTCCGGTGGAAGAAAAACCTATCAGGTTATCGCAGCGGATAATTGGAAAGAATTAGTGACCGCGTATACGAGTTTGACCGGAAGACAGCCCCTTCCTCCGCGTTGGACCTTTGGAAATTTTGCGAGCCGATTTGGGTATCATTCGGAGCAAGAAGCTCGAAAAGTAGTGAATCAATTTAGAGCGGATAGCATTCCCTTAGATGCCATTGTGTTCGATTTATATTGGTTTGGTACCACTATCCAAGGAACCTTGGGGAATTTCCAATTCCATAAAGACAGCTTTCCGAATCCAACGCAAATGATCTCGGATTTTAAAAACAATGGGGTAAAAACAGTATTAATCACCGAGCCCTTTATTTTAACTACCTCACGAACGTGGGAGGAAACCTCGACCAAGAAATTGCTGTGTACCGATGTCACGGGCGAAAAGCCATTCACCTATGATTTTTATTTCGGAAACACGGGGCTGTTGGATATTTACAAGCCGGAAACTAAGCAGTGGTTTTGGAATATTTATAAAGATTTAATAGGTAAGGGAGTAGCTGGGATTTGGGGAGATTTGGGTGAGCCTGAGGTGCATCCCGATGCCTTGTATCATGTCAACGGTCGATCAAATCGCGTGCACAATACGTATGGCCATGATTGGGCTCGATTGATTAGCGACGGTTATAAGGCAGATTTTCCGAACCAACGGCCGTTTATTTTGATGCGTTCAGGGTATTCAGGCTCTCAACGGTTTGGCATGATTCCGTGGACGGGTGACGTGAACCGTACTTGGGGAGGATTAAAGCCACAAGTGGAATTAACCTTACAGGCGGGCTTGCAAGGAATTGGATACCTGCATTCCGACCTTGGTGGCTTTGGTGGAGCGAACGATGACCCCGAACTGTATGTTCGTTGGTTGCAATATGGTGTATTTCAACCGGTTTTTCGTCCGCATGCGCAACAGGAAGTGGCCAGTGAAGCGATTTTCAAGGACCCCAAAACCAAAGCCTTGGCCAAGCAAGCCATTGAGTGGCGCTACCGCTTATTGCCTTACAATTACACCCTGGCGTATGAAAATTCAACCACGGGAATGCCTTTAATGCGCCCGGTTTTTATGGAATATCCCGACCGCAAGGATTTCATGGAACGCACCGATGCCTTCATGTGGGGACCCGATATTTATGTGGTTCCTATTACCGAAAAAGGACAGCGTATTGCTAAAATTGATTTTCCAGATGCGAATCCTTGGTTTAATGTATTCACCGATGAACGAGTCGTTCCAAAACAAAGCATTTCCTTGGCTCGCTGTTTTTGGGGAACTCGCATGCGCATGGTTCGGAACGAACCGAGCATTGATACCCTGTCCTTAGAATATATCCCTGTTTATGTCAAGGCCGGGGCATTTATCCCTATGTCGAAAAAAGGTATTCAATCCACAGAGCAGTATCGTGACGATGAGGTGGAAATTCACTTTTATTACGATCCAAGCGTTACCTCCTCCTCGGGCCAATGGTTTGTGGACGATGGGAAAACGCCCCAAGATTTTACCAGTACATGTTACACAAACTACCTTTTTTCCTATGGTAAATCCTTTGGCAAGTTCTCAATCATTGATGTAAAAGCGCTCAGTCCGAACTGTAAACCTTTCAATGCTACTGTAACCTTAGTGATCCATAATGTGGACGAAATGCTTCGAGTTATTGGGCGAAAAAACGATAAAGCGCTGGGATACCCATTTCTGGTGTCGTTTGATAAGGCTTCAAAAACCCTCCGAATACCCTACGCCTTGGTTACGGATAACCCATTGAAAATCAAATTCCCGTAAATTTCTTTGTGTCATAATGACATTAAGAAAAAAAAAGTATATTTGAAATCGTTAAATCTTAGCTAACCTTAAATTAATTTTTGATGAAAGTACTGCTACAAAAACTATTATTGCTGTTTGGAGGCTTGGTAATTTCTACTTCGTTGATGGCCCAAAAAGGCAGCATCAGTGGAACCGTAATGGATGCGGATGGCAACGCCTTGTTGGATGTGAAAATCCTTTTGGAAGGTCCCGTTAAAGCCTTTGCCCTAACCGATGCGG
>JBJTXE010000005.1:0-8478 GCA_046082075.1 Bacteroidota bacterium | reverse complement strand
CGCCAAATTTTAAGCGTAATATTGATGAATTTCGTTGCCATAATTTTCGTTATTTATAGTTTCGTGCTGCGATTTTAATGAATTCATAGTCCAGCTTTTCTTCGTGTAATGCAGCTTTACTGGCATCTGGCCCTGTATATTCCCAGGCTGCCACCATTTTATAGCGCTCGTCGTTTCGCAGGGTTTCTCCCTCGCTGTCTTGATATTCCTCTCTAAAATGACCTCCACAAGATTCGTTTCGGTGCAATGCATCTACCGCCATTAATTGGCCGAGCTCTAAGAAATCAGCCACACGAAGCACTTTTTCTAACTCAGGGTTCAATTCGTTGGCATCGCCAGGAACTTGTACGTCTCGATAAAATTCTTCGCGCAAAGCAGCAATTTCCTCTATTGCCTGTTTCAGCCCCTCCTCATTTCGCCCCATCCCTACTTTGTTCCACATGATTAAACCGAGTTTTTTGTGGAAATAGTCTACGGAACGGGAGCCTTCTATATCAAGGAACATCTCAATCCGATCCTTAACTTCTTTTTCTGCTGCCTCGAATTCGGGCGCATCTGTGGAAATTTTGCCGGTACGAATATCATCGGCCAAGTAATTTGAAATAGTGTAAGGCAACACGAAATATCCATCAGCTAAGCCCTGCATCAACGCCGAGGCGCCAAGTCGGTTTGCTCCGTGGTCGGAGAAATTTGCCTCTCCGGTTACAAAACACCCAGGAATGGTGCTCTGTAAGTTATAATCCACCCAAACTCCACCCATAGTGTAATGTACAGCAGGATAAATCTTCATAGGGGTTTCGTATGGGTTTTCATCGGTGATTTTCTCGTACATCGCGAAAAGGTTTCCATACTTTTCTTCAATCCACTTTTTCCCTAAAGCGAGGATAGTTTCTTCAGAAGGATTATGGTCGCCTTTGGCATAGGCAGCTTGTTTCCCTTTGCTTTGAATTTCCGAAGAAAAATCCAAGTAGACTCCTTCATTGGTGTCGTTGGCCTCAATGCCATATCCGGTGTCGCAACGCTCTTTAGCGGCCCGAGAAGCAACGTCTCGAGGAACTAAGTTACCAAAAGCAGGATAGCGGCGCTCCAAGAAATAGTCGCGGTCGTCTTCGGCAATTTGAGTAGGTTTTAAACGGCCTTCACGAATGGCTTCAGCATCTTCCTTTTTCTTCGGCACCCAAATACGACCTGAATTACGTAGGGACTCCGACATCAAAGTTAATTTCGATTGATTGGTCCCGTGCACTGGGATGCATGTAGGGTGAATTTGCACAAAGCATGGATTGGCAAAGTAGGCGCCTCTTTTGTGCACCTTCCATCCCGCCGAAACATTACTTCCCATCGCATTCGTGGAAAGGAAGTACACGTTCCCGTAGCCTCCCGAAGCAATGACCACAGCGTGGGCGCTGTGCCGTTCAATTTCCCCGGTGATAAGATTCCGCGCAATTATCCCTCGGGCTTTTCCATCGACGACGACCAAGTCCATCATTTCATGACGGTGGTACATCGTTACACGTCCTTGCCCAATTTGACGTGAAAGTGCGGAATACGCTCCCAACAGCAATTGTTGTCCTGTTTGCCCAGCAGCATAAAACGTTCGTTGAACTTGGGTCCCTCCAAAAGATCGGTTGTCCAGTAAACCCCCGTATTCCCGCGCGAAAGGAACGCCTTGAGCCACGCATTGGTCGATAATGTTGCCTGATACTTCCGCTAAACGATAAACGTTTGCCTCTCGAGCTCGGTAGTCTCCTCCTTTGATCGTATCATAAAACAAACGATACACGGAATCGCCGTCGTTTTGGTAATTTTTCGCGGCGTTGATTCCTCCTTGTGCTGCAATGGAGTGAGCTCTACGCGGCGAATCTTGGAAACAAAAAGCTTTTACGTTGTACCCCATTTCCCCGAGGGAAGCGGCGGCAGAAGCTCCGGCCAAACCTGTTCCAACAACGATTACATCGATTTTTGGACGGTTATTGGGCGCCACCAATTTCATGTGGTTTTTGTGGCTGGTCCACTTTTCAGCTAAGGGGCCTTCCGGTATTTTAGCGTCTAATTTTGACATCGTGATGAGATTAAATCGTTATTTCAAATAAATTAAAACGGTGATAAGGGCAAACAATCCGGGAACAATCACAGCGAACAGTTTTCCGGCTCCGTGGATTAGTGGGGTGTAACGCTTGTGGTTCAGACCGAGGGACTGAAATCCCGAGGCGAAACCGTGCCACAAGTGAAATGCTAAAGCGCCCATAGAAAAGACATACAAAAGCATATAGATCGTGGCTAATTCGTTTTTCTTAGGGTTAAAGAAGTCCATAACCACGGTGTGCAAATCTTTGTATCCTTCCGCAACTTTAACGTTGATGCTGGCCATATAAAGTTCGGTTTTGTTTTTTACCACTACTTCATCGCTTTTGGGGATGATTTGCATGTTGTGGGTATAATACACTTCTTGTTTTTGAACAGCTCCCATTGGTCCAGGTACAGAAACGGTGTAGGTGTGTAAAGGAATGTCTTCTTTAATTTTCGCTTTCCACCAAAAATTGGCCATGTGGGTTACAATGAAAACAAGTATCAAAGTTCCTAATACCGCCATGTAGCGTGAAGGAAGGGCACTGTTGGCTCCAGGCTTGCTGTAAGCATAGCCTTGAGGTCGAGCTTTTTTGTTTTGATAAGTTAGGTAAAACCCTTGTACCGCGTGAAAAATAATGGAAAAATACGTCACATACGAAAGCACCTTGATAAAAGGATTATGTCCCATGAAATAGGCATATTCGTTAAAGGCTCTGCGGCCTTCTTCACCTGTTTTCAAGATTAACTGCATGTTCCCGGCAAGGTGACCTATTAAAAAGGTGCAAAGGAACAATCCGGTCAAGGCCATCCATACCTTTTTAACAATGGAAGAATTGAGCATAGTTTTTATCGACATAAGTTAAATTTTAACGTTACAAAGGTAAGGCTATCAACAAATAAAACCGCGGACGGTTTTTATTTAGAATGATTTTAGATAAACAACGAAGACCCTTGATTAGTAACGCTTAACTTGACTAATTTTCCCAATACAAGTGCTTGATTATTATCGATGTGACCCGCGGGAAACCCGAATGCTACAGGGATGTTTAAGTTGCCGACCTGCTCCACCACCAATTCCTCCAGGGTTTTACCGAAAGGCACGTCCGTGTCTTCCATTTCCGTAAAGCCCCCAAGAATCAACCCTTTAATTTTATGAAAGGCTCCCGCCATCCGTAAGGCGTACAACATGCGGTCTATTTTATACAGGTGTTCACCCACATCTTCTAAAAACAAAATTTTGTCGTGAAAATCGCAACAGAGAGGGGTTCCTAATTGGCTATAGACCAAGGTCATGTTGCCACCGATTAGCCCGCCCGAACATTCCCCTAATTGGTTAAGGGGGTGTTCTGGCCCAGTTACAGCAAAGGGCTTCCCAAACAAAGCGTTTTTCAAGCTGGAGAGCGCACTTTCGCTGCCACTGGTGAATCCCAAGGGCATGATTCCATGAATGCTCTGAAACCCTTCTTGTTGAATTTTCTGATGCAAGAGGGTCACATCGCTGAAGCCAATAACCCACTTAGGGTGTTGACGAAAACGATCCCATGAAAGGTGCTCAATAAGTCGAACGCAGCCATACCCTCCACGGGCGCACAAAATGGCAGCAAACTCCGGAGTATCGAGTCCTTTTTGAAAGTCAGTGAGCCGTTCTTGGTCGGTTCCTGAAAAATAATGATCCCGGCCTAGGCAATGTTCGGCGATTTCAACGCTTAATCCCCAGCTCTCTATCGTTTCTTTTGCCGCATAAACGGTAGACTCTTCAATAGCTTTTGCCGGTGCGGTAAGGTAAATGGTGTCTCCAGCGGTTAAAAAAGGGGGAGCAATCATGGTTGAGCGATGAGGTGTTGAGCAAGCATTAAATCCAAGGGAGTCGTGATTTTGATGTTTTCGTCGTTGCCTTGTATCAGCCCCACCTTTTTGCCGATCCTATCCACAAGGCTTGCATCATCGCTAAGGCTTGGATCGAACGCCTGTTGATAGGCTGTGCGTAAAATCTCGGTGGCAAAACATTGAGGAGTTTGTACGCTCAAGTATTCACTCCGCGGAACCGCCTCGCTGCCGTTCAGCGTTGATTTTCGAAGCGAGTCCCTCAAGGGAACGACCGGCACAACGCTATCGTTCGATGCGATAGCTGCTTGGATTCTTTCGACGGTTTCTCGCGAAACAAAGGGTCGAACAGCGTCGTGAACCCCGGTCCAAGGTGTATCCACCAAGGCAAGCGCGTTTTTAACGGAGTCGTAGCGCTCTCGGCCCCCATCGACCAGCACGCAACGCTTTTCCAAGGAAAATCCTCGAAGGTGCGCTTGCACATAGTCCCTCCACAAAGGATCCATTGGCACAATGAATTTGGGTTCTTCAAAATAGCGATCTAAGGCAAGTAAGGTGTGCAACAGAATCGGTTTTTCTTGAATTTCCAGGTATTGTTTGGGGCGGTCGGCCCCCATGCGCGAACCAACGCCTGCAGAAGGAACAATAAGCGTCCATGGATTCATGCTCAAAAATAAGCATATTCTTTCATCAATTCTCCGCGGACCTTGAGCAGGAATATCCTTCCTTTTCCTACCTTTGCTTCATTAACTAATCCATGACTCCCAATAAATCCTTGCACCTATATAACAGCCTAAGCGGGAAAAAAGAACCGTTTGTTCCCCTGCACGAAGGCCGCGTGGGAATGTACGTTTGCGGTCCCACCTTGTACAGCGAGCCGCACATGGGCAACATGCGCACCTTTATCAATTTTGACTTCATTTACCGTTGCCTTTTGCATTTTGGCTATCAGGTAAAATATGTTCGAAACATTACCGACGCGGGACATATCACCAACAGCGCGGGTCAAGAAATGGATAGCATCGGAAACGCCGCCCGTTTAGAACAAGTTCAGTCCCTTGAAATCGTCTACAAATACAATGTTAAATTTCAGGAGTTACAGCGGCTCTACAACTTGCTGCCACCCAACATTGAGCCCACGGCAACAGCACACATACAGGAACAAATTGAGGTTATCGAACAAATTTTGGAAAACGGATTCGCTTACGTTGAAAACGGGTCAGTGTACTTCGACGTTAAAGCGTATTTGCAGCATTTTCCTTACGGGGAGCTTAGTGGAAGAAAAGTGGAAGAGCTGGAACACGAAACCCGTGCCTTGAATGCCCAAGAAGAAAAACGTTTTTTCGCCGACTTCGCCCTTTGGAAAAAAGCCCATCCCGACGACATGCAAGTTTGGCGAAGCCCTTGGGGCAATGGCAATCCTGGTTGGCACATTGAATGCACGGCAATGTCGACGAAATACCTGGGAAAACAATTCGATATTCACGGAGGAGGCATGGACTTAAAGTTTCCTCACCACGAAGACGAAATCGCACAGAATTGTGGCTCTTTTGGTTGCAATCCCGCGCGTTATTGGTTGCATGCCAACATGCTGAACGTCAACGGACAGAAAATGAGTAAGTCTTTTGGCAACTATTTCTTGCCCAAGGAAATTGTGGAAGGAAGCTCTCCCTTGTTCAGCAAGCCCTATGCGGCGTCGGTGGTACGGTTTTTCATGCTCCAAGCCCATTATCGCAGCACGCTCGACATTACCGAAGAAGCCTTGAACGCCTCTGAAAAAGGATTTGAGCGACTTATGGAAGGATTTTCTCTATTGGATAAGATCAGCCCGAGCAACGAATCAAGCTTTTCCGTAGAAGACTGGAAGCAAAGTGCAGAATCTGCCTTATTGGATGATTTTAATGCCCCCATCTTAATTGCAAACCTCTTTGAGGCCGTAAAACAAATCCACGCACTCAACGAAGGTAAAGCGCAACTCAACGAAACGGACTTGTCCTTGTTTAAAGCCGCTCTTGCGCAATTAACGTTTGAGGTGTTAGGCATTGAGCCAATTGAAAGCCAAGGAAACGATCGATTGGACGGCGTTATGGAAGTCGTAATGGCCTTGCGTCAAAAAGCCCGAGAGCAAAAAGATTGGGCAAGCTCCGACATGATTCGAGACGGACTCGCTAAAGCCGGGATTCAAATCAAAGACGGTAAAGAAGGAACTACATGGGGGTAATATGGCATTAATAAAAGCTTGCAGGGGCCACGAACCCTCTTTTGGAAACAACTGCTATTTAGCAGAAAACGCCACCGTAGTGGGGGATGTTGTCATGGGCGACGATTGTTCCGTTTGGTTCAATGCGGTCGTTCGTGGCGATGTAAATTCCATCCGCATAGGCAATCAAGTCAACATACAAGACGGTGCCGTGTTGCATTGCACCTATGAGAAGACAACCTTAACCCTGGGCAATTCCGTATCCGTTGGTCATAATGCCTTGGTGCATGGCTGCACCGTTGAAAACGAAGTGTTGATTGGTATGGGGGCGATTGTTATGGACCACTGCTATATTGAATCCAATTGCATCATTGCCGCGGGCGCAGTGCTTTTAGAAGGAACACGGGTTGAATCTTGGAGCGTGTATGCAGGCGTTCCCGCCAAAAAGGTGAAAACACTGAGCCCCGAACTGTTTGCAGGGGAAGTTCAACGGATTAGTAAAAACTACATGCTCTACGCCAGCTGGTTTAAGGACGAAAGCCAATAAGCCAAAAATTTTGTTACTTTGTAGAAATTTAAAGCCCATGCGCAACAGTTTGCTGATCCTTGCCGCCGCTTTTCTCCTGTTCGGCTGTAAAAAATACCCCGAGGGAGGCTACCGAAAAATGGCGAAGCACAACATTTATGGTACTTGGAAATTGACCGAATACTATCTGAACGGTTTTGAATATACCGACACCGTAACCGTCGTTAATTTATTGGAAACCTTCAATGAAGGAGGAACCTTTTCGCGCTCGTACATTGATGCGGTGGGAACCTACCACGCATGCGACGGTGGTTACGATATTGCTGCGGAGCGTACCATCCTGAAAATTTTCCCAGACAGTACCTATCAAATTACCCCAACGGCAACCGTTATGTCTACCAACTTTTACATCAACCGCCTTACGAAAAAGGACTTGTGGTATTCTTTTCAGACAGGATCAAGCCTTCACCAACTGCGCTTTACTAAAATTAAATAGGGCATGAAGTACCACCTCATTGACCGCGAGCTCTTTGTGCGAAACCGCGCGAAGTTTACCGCCTCCATGGAGAAAAACACGCTGGCGGTGTTCAATTCCAACGACATTTATCCTATTAGCGCAGATGGAACCATGCCTTTTCAGCAACATCGGGACATTTTTTACTTATCTGGCGTGGATCAAGAAGAGTCTATTTTGGTGTTGTTTCCAACGGCCAGCAATCCCGCCCATCGGGAGGTGTTGTTTTTACGAGAAACCAATGAAACCATCGCCATCTGGGAAGGGGAGAAACTAACCAAGGCCAAAGCCTTTGAAACGTCGGGAATAAAAACCGTGTATTGGTTGAATCAATTTCCGACCATCTTTAAGCAATTAATGGCCGAAGCACAGGGGATTTATTTAAATACCAACGAACACTTAAGGGCAAAAACCGAAGTGCAAACCCGTGAAGACCGATTTATAAAGCAAGTAAAAACCGATTACCCGGCCCATCAGGTGCATAAATCGGCTCCGATTTTGCACAAAACCCGATCGATTAAAGAAGCTGTAGAATTAGTCTTGATGCAAACCGCCTGCGATATTACCGAGAAAGGATTCCGACGCGTATTGGATTTTGTGAAACCAGGGGTTTGGGAATATGAAATTGAAGCGGAAATTTCCCATGAGTTTCTAAGAAACCGTTCCCAAGGCTTTGCATACACACCCATCATTGCCTCAGGTAAAAATGCCTGTGTATTGCATTACATTGAAAACAACCAACCCTGTCAAGATGGGGATGTAATCCTTTTGGATGTGGGGGCAGAATATGCCAATTATTCCTCGGATTTAACGCGCTGTATTCCCGTTAATGGGAGGTTTACCCCCCGTCAAAAAGCGGTGTACAACGCGGTGCTCCATGTGAAAAAAGAAGCCACGAAATTATTAGTTCCGGGCACCATCATGGCGGAATACCACAAGCAGGTGGGGGCCATAATGGAAGAACAGTTAGTGAACTTGGGATTGATTTCACGGGAGGACATCAAAAACCAAGATGCCGCGTGGCCGGCGTACAAGAAATATTTTATGCATGGAACGTCGCATTTCCTTGGCTTAGACACCCATGATGTAGGCCTATGGCACGAACCAATTCAAGCCAACATGGTGTTTACCGTGGAACCGGGAATATATATTCCCGAAGAAGGGTTGGGCATTCGACTGGAAGACGATGTGGTGGTGCAGGCGAGTGGCGAGCCATTCAATTTGATGCGCAACATTCCCTTAGAGGCAGAGGAAATCGAGGAGTTGATGAACCGTGGCTAAGCGGCTGCATTATCAATTATTCGGCGAAGGACCGCTCACGATTTACCTGCACGGTTATTTGGA
>JBJTXE010000004.1:0-8959 GCA_046082075.1 Bacteroidota bacterium | reverse complement strand
CTCATCCAGTAAAAGCACATCGGGATTTTTCAAGAGCAAACGGCATAATGCGACGCGACGTTTCTCTCCACCGGAAAGGGATTCGATGAGCTGGTCATCGGGCGGACATCGAAGGGCATCCATGGCGCGCTCGATCTTATTGTCTAACTCCCAGGCATCCATCGCATCAATTTTGTCCTGAACCTCTCCTTGACGCGCAATAAGTTTATCCATTTTATCGGGATCGTTTAACACTTCTTCGTCACCGAACGCCAAATTGATTTCTTCGTATTCTTTTAGGACATCAACCACTTCCTGAGCGCCTTCAAGCACCACTTCACGCACTGTTTTATGAGGGTCTAGTTCAGGTTCTTGGGGAAGATAACCCACCGTATAACCCGGGGAAAATACCACATCCCCTTGAAAGCTTTGATCAATTCCTGCAATGATTTTCATCACGGTTGACTTACCTGAACCATTCAATCCAATGATTCCGATTTTTGCGCCGTAATAAAAAGAAAGGTAAATATTTTTGATAATCTGTTTTCCTTGTGGGGTTGATTTGGAAACCCCCACCATGGAGAAAATAATTTTTTTATCGTCTGACATCTTCGTTGTATTATTTATAAATTTTCGAGGTAAACCATCTCCATTTTGCTAAACGATATTGAAAGCTCACTGAAATAACGCCGAGTCCATAAGTAACGGACCTTGAAAAATTAATCGAGGAAGCTTCTTCAAAGTACTTTGTAGGACAAGTAATTTCGCCAATTTCAAAACCTGCAAAAAAGATCTGGGCGAGCATTTGGTTATCGAAAACAAAGTCATCGGAATTGGCTTCAATGTTGATGTGATTAAAGACCTCTTTGGAAAAGGCACGGTATCCGGAATGGTATTCGGATAGTTTTTGGCCCATGACGATATTTTGACCCAAGGTAAGAAAGCGGTTGGCGATGTATTTATAGATGGGCATTCCTCCTTTCAATGCGCCTTTGCCTAAAATTCTTGAACCAAGAACTACCGGGTAAACATCGAAAGCAATAACTGCGGCCATCGAATGGATTAATTTTGGGGTGTACTGATAATCCGGGTGCAGCATAATAATAATGTCGGCTCCTAAATCAAGGGCGGTTTTATAACACGACTTTTGATTTCCTCCATACCCACGGTTTTTATCGTGGCGAACGATGTGTTGAATACCTAATTTACGCGCCACTTCTGACGTATGATCCCTGCTAGCATCATCTACTAACACTACAAAATCAACAATATCGAAAGGAATTTCTTGGTACGTAATTTCGAGGGTGTCTGCCGCATTATACGCCGGAAGCACAACGCCTATTTTTTTACCATTGAGCATGCGCAAAGATAAGCAGATTTATCCAATGGATACGTTGAAAACCTGTTCAAAAACTAAGGATTTTTCTTGATTATCCCCAATTCTGACCGAGCATTTATATTAAATTTGCAACTTACAAGTAACGATGGTTGAATTATCGGAAAAAGTGCGCAGCATTTTCGCTTCCTACCTCGAGCAAAATGGACATCGAAAGACGCCAGAGCGTTTTGCCATACTCAATGAAATTTATCATTTCGAAGGTCATTTTGATGTGGAAGCCTTGTATTTTAAGATGAAATCGGAGAAATACCGAGTTTCACGCGCCACGCTTTACAATACCATAGAGCTCTTATTGGCCTGCAATCTGATTCGCAAACACCAGTTTGGAAAAAATCTGGCTCAGTTTGAAAAATCGCACGGTTCAAAACAACACGACCATGTAATTCTAACCGACACCGGCGAGGTGATTGAATTTTGTGACCCAAGAATACATCAAATAAAAACCACTATTGAGGAATTATTCCAAGTTGAAATTCAGCACCACTCGCTTTATTTTTATGCTACTAAAAAAGAACACACGCTATGATAGATTATTTCATTTTAAACGGCGAAACGACCACCATAAGTTTAAGTGGACGACTTTTGTCCGATAACGATTTACAAGCCGTGTCCGCTGAAGTTGAAAAACTGAATAACTGGAGCGTTATTTTGGACTTACAAGATTTAACGTACATCAATTCTAGCGGCATAGCCTTTCTTGTAAGAATTCTCACTCGTTCCCGCGTCAACGGAGGTGACACAGTGATTTGTAAGGTGAATAGCAACCTTCAAAAATTATTTGAAATCACCAAGATGCAAGATGTTTTTAAGATTTATGACGACCAGGAAGCCGCTAAGGCTCATTTCAAAAATTAACCTATGAATGTTGACGTACTCCTTGGCTTGCAATGGGGAGATGAAGGAAAGGGTAAAATTGTGGATGTACTCACCCCTAACTATTCAGTAATAGCACGATTTCAAGGAGGTCCCAATGCAGGCCACACCTTAGAATTTGAAGGAATTAAACATGTACTTCATACCGTTCCTTCAGGTATTTTTCGCCAGGATGCCGTGAATATTATTGGCAACGGTGTGGTAATCGACCCCATCGTTTTTGCCAATGAATTGGAAAAATTAGCCCCCTATGGCATCGATTTTTCACAACGCCTCATGATCTCTAAGAAAGCGCACCTCATTTTACCCACCCACCGACTGATCGATGCCGCTGCCGAACAAGCCAAAGGCGATAAGAAAATTGGTTCTACGCTGAAGGGTATCGGACCCGCTTACATGGACAAAACCGGAAGAAATGGTTTACGCGTTGGGGATTTATTTTTGCCCAATTTTGCTCAAAAATACGATGAGCTCAAGGAAAAACACCTCGGGATATTGGCCCATTTCCCTGGTTTTACCTTCGATTTAAGTTCCTTGGAAAAACCGTGGTTTGAAAAAGTGGCGTTGCTTAAAAATTTACCTTGCATCGATTCCGAACATCACTTGAATCGTCTTATAAAACAAGGAGCAAAAATTCTCGCAGAAGGCGCCCAAGGTACGATGTTGGACGTAGATTTTGGCACCTACCCCTTTGTCACCTCTTCCAATACGATTACTGCAGGCACCTGCACCGGATTGGGAGTGCCTCCTACCGCCATTAGCAAGGTGATCGGCATCTTTAAAGCCTATTGTACTCGCGTCGGTTCCGGTCCCTTTCCAACAGAACTCAACGATGCAACAGGAGAAACTATGCGCAAAGAAGGAAATGAATTTGGCTCCACAACAGGTAGAGCTCGACGATGCGGTTGGCTTGATCTTGTGCAATTAAAATACGCTATCATGATCAACGGCGTCACCGAATTGTACATGATGAAAGCCGATGTATTGTCCATTTTCGACGAAATAAAGGTTTGCGAGGCTTACGAAATCAACGGACAACGCATAACTGATTTCCCGTACGACGTACATTCTTTGGAGGTCACTCCTATTTACACCTCATTGAAAGGATGGAGCCAAGATTTAACCAAATTACGTTCCTACGAAAATGCGCCGAATGCTTTGAAGGATTATGTGGAATACCTTGAGCGACAATTAGAGGTACCTATACGACTGGTTTCTGTGGGCCCCGATCGATCGCAAACCTTATTTAAATAATGTCCCTAAGGAAGTATTTCTTCATTTCATTGAGCCTTTTAACCCATGGCATTTTAGGACAAGGCAAATTGGTTTTACTCCCCGGTTCCGAAAAGATTTATTTTGACAAAGCTACTCAAACCCATCGCCTGGTGGGAACCGTTAGCTTTACCTACCAAGGAAATACGATGTATTGCGATTCCGCTCACTACCGAGAAGCACAAAAAATAGTTCGCGCTTATGGCAATGTTCACATCACGAAAGATGACATCAACCTGTATTGCGATTCCTTATTTTATTCTGGAACGAACAAGTTTGCTCGACTTTGGGGGCATGTTGATGTACGTGACGCGGCCTACAAACTGAGCTCCGACTCGGTGGAATACAACGCCAAAACCGGAAGAGCCATTTACCGAAATAAAGGAAAAATTCAAAACAGTATTAATAATGAATTGATTACAAGTAAAATAGGATATTTCTATCCCGCCACTGGGAGTTACTTTTTCAGCGGTAAGGTGGTCTACCAAAAAAACGATTTGCGGATGACCACCGACACGTTACAATTCAATCACGAAACGCAAACGACGTATTTTCATGGTCCAACCGTCATTAAAAACGACAGTCTGGAAATCCGATGCAACCGAGGTAATTTTCACGTTGACCGAAATGAAGGAGCACTCTATCAAGCGGTTCAAATCGTTCAAAAAGACCGATATATTACCTGCGACACTGCATTTTACAAAGAACGAAATGAAGAATTTACGGGTAAGGGCAATGTGGTTATCGATGAAAAAAAACAAAATTTATTGCTCACAGGCAATTACTTCCATTCCCAAAATAAACAACATTCCACCTTGCTAACGGGCCAAGCATTGGTGCGCTTTACCAGTAAAAAAGATTCTCTGTTCCTTCACGCTGATACCTTGCGTTTGCTCGATGATTCTACCGGAAAGCGAACTTTATTTGCTCATAAAAACGTGCGAGCATTTTCACGAGACCTTCAATCCGTGGCTGATTCGGCCTTTTACAGTGCAGGAAATAATCGAATGAGTTTTTATAAGGCGCCTATTCTTTGGGCAAAAAACGGAGAACTTAAAGGCGACACCATACATTTATACTTAAACGACAGTGTTTTAGAGCGCACCGAAATTTTAGGGAATGCTTCAGCGATCATGCCAGTCGATACAGGATCTCTTTTCAACCAACTTTCAGGTAAGGTTATATTAGGCTTTTTTAAAGAAGGTTCGATCGCATTAGCGAAGGTAAAAGGTCAAGCTTGGACCATTTTTTACCCGATAGAGGAAAAGCAACGCGATAGTATCTTGGTGAAAGAGCGCGTTGGGTTAAATCGACTGTTCGCCTCTGAGTTGCATGTCTATTTGGACAGCGGTGATGTATCTCGAATAACTTTTTTCGATAAGCCCGATGGCGTCTTTTTCCCTATGGACCAAATCGATGAGAAAGAAAGGTATATTCAGGGATTTTCCTGGAATCCCTCGTTACGTCCCCAAGATCCTTTTTCCATGTGTTTTGATGATGCTAACTCAAAAGTTAGAGCAAGGAATCGTCCTCCAAGTCCCAACGAGTAACCCGTTGAACCCCATCAATTTCCTGAAATTTACCCATAAGTCGTTCCAAATGTTCCGTGTCAAAAACCATGACCCGTATATGCCCCTCAAATACGCCGTCGTTAGTTTCAAAGTGGATACTTTTCATGTTAACCTTGTTCTCCTTCGAGATAATTTCGGTCAGACGATTGACCAATCCAATTTGGTCAATGCCCACAATGCGCAGAGCCGCCAATCGTTCCTGGATGATTTCAGACTTCCAAGCGGCTTTTATACAACGGTAGGCGAATTTTGACTGCAAATGAACGGCGTTAGGGCAATCGGAACGATGAATTTTAATGCCTTGATTAATGGTAATAAATCCAAAGACACTGTCCCCGGGAATAGGGTTGCAACAAAACGAAAGTTGGTAATCGACACCTTTAAAATCATCACCAATATAAATAACATCGTTTTTAGCATCCAAAACGGGTTTATTGGCTAACTGGACCAATTCCTTTTTGGATTGCATTTCCTTAGCCGTCATGACAAGTAATCCGTTTTTATCTTCGATTTCGCGAATTTTATTGACGTCTATTTTCCCCTTGGCGATTCGATAATATAGTTCTGTTGCGCTTCCAATACCGAAATACTTTTCCAAAAAAGTAATATTCTCAGCATTCATTTTCAGGTTGAACTGCTTGAACTTTCTTTCCAAAATTTCTTTTCCGTCTTGGGCAATGGATTTTCGTTCATCGTTCAACGAAGCTTTGATTTTCTGCCGTGCCCTTGCAGAAACTACGAACTTGAGCCATTCTTCATTCGGTTTTTGTTTGGCCGAAGTAATAATTTCTAACTGGTCTCCGTTTTGCAATTCATAACTTAAAGGCATCAAGCGATTATTCACTTTTGCGCCGATGCAACGATCCCCTATTGCCGTGTGGATATCGTAGGCAAAGTCCAAAATAGTAGCCCCGACCGGCAAGACCCTTAGTTCACCTTTAGGAGTAAACACGTAGATTTCTTCGCGGAATAAATTGAGTTTGAATTCATTGATGAAATCGATCGCATTGGACTCTGTATTTTCGAGTAAGTCACGGATTTCGCTAATCCATCGATCGAATTTGCTATCATCCTTCTTATCCTCCTTGTACTTGTAATGTGCCGCTATCCCTTTCTCCGCAATTTCATCCATGCGGCTTGAACGAATTTGAACCTCCACCCATTTACCTTGAGGGGACATAACGGTAGTTTGTAAGGATTCATAGCCGTTGGCTCGAGGTGTAGAAATCCAATCTCGCAACCTTTCTGGACTTGGCTGATAAAAATCGGTTACCACGCTATAAATTTTCCAACAATCTGCTTTTTCTTTCTCCGGTGTTGAATCAACAATAATGCGAATAGCAAAAACATCGTAAACTTCTTCAAATGGCACCTCTTTGATTTTCATTTTTCGCCAAATCGATGAGATGGACTTGGTGCGAATCTTTACATCGAATTGAAAACCTTGGGCGATAAGTTCCTCCCTCACGGGTGCTATAAACCGACGAATAAACCGGGTTCGCACATCTTGGGTTGATTTCAGTCGACTTTCAATATCCTTGTAAACCTCAGGTTCGCAATACTTCATAGACAAGTCTTCTAGTTCGGTTTTAATGGTATAAAAACCGAATCGGTGGGCCAAGGGCGCATACAAAAACCGGGTTTCCGAAGCTATTTTCAATTGCTTTTCCGGCGCCATTACTTCCAGGGTACGCATATTATGTAAGCGGTCCGCAAGTTTGATTAAAACTACCCTAAAATCATTGGAAATGGTTAGAATCATTTTTCTGAAGTTCTCCGCCTGAACTGAAGCATTTTCGTCAAAAACATCGGGGATTTTGGTCAAGCCATCGATGATATTTCGAATTTTAACACCGAAAGAATCCTCGATATCCTGAAGGGTTATATACGTATCTTCAACCGTATCATGCAATAAGGCACACACAATGGCCGAGCTGTCTAAATTCATTTCGTCGGCACAAATTCTTGCCACAGAAATGGGATGCCAAATATATAATTCTCCGGACTTTCGCCTTTCATCTTTATGCGCTTCAAGCGATAAATCAAAGGCTTTTCGGATCAGTTTCGAGTCCTCCTTGGAACGATCCTTTACCGCGCGAAGTAGGCTTTTAAAGGCGTTTAAGATAGCCTTACGTTCTTCATCTCCTAATGGTAAATCTACTGAATTCATGCTCTATTCAACGGCGGGTAAAAGCTGAGATCGAACTTCACCAAATCCAATACGCACTCCGTTATTTTGGCAAAAACCACGAAAAATAACCGTGTCGAAATCATGAATAAACGACCTCTGGGTTCCATCTGATAGTTCAATAGGTTTAGTTCCCTTCCAAGCAAGTTCTAACATGGAACCGTAAGAATCCGGGGTCGGTCCGGAAATGGTCCCTGATCCCATTAAATCACCGGAACGGATGTTGCAACCATTGACCGTGTGATGGGCTATTTGTTGCGCCATGGTCCAATACATGTACTTAAAATTCGAACGGCAAATGCAATTTTCTTCACCGTTTTTCGGTTGCAGATACACTTCGAGTTGAACATCGTACGATTTTTTTCCTTGGTATTTTAGATAATCTAATACCGGTGGATTCTGTTCAGGGCCCTCCACAGCATAGGGCATTAAAGCATCTAAAGTTACGATCCAAGGGCTCATGGAGGAAGCAAAATTCTTCGCTAAGAAAGGGCCTAGCGGAACGTATTCCCATTGTTGAATATCGCGAGCTGACCAATCGTTAAAAAGGCAAAGTCCGAAAATGTACTCCTCTGCTTCGTCGGTACTTATTTGCTCACCGAGCGGCTTTCCATCGAAGGTAATGAATCCCATTTCCAGTTCAAAGTCAACCCGTTTTGATGGACCGTATACCGGATTTTCTCCTTCATTTTTGGTTTGTCCCTTGGGTCTTCTTACCGGAACCTCCGAAGCGATGATGGAACTGGAGCGTCCATGATAGCCCACGGGAAGCCACAACCAATTCGGAAGTAATGCATTCGCTGGATCACGAAACATCATCCCTACATTGGTTGCATGCTCTTTGCTTGAATAAAAATCGGTGTAATCCCCTATTTGCACAGGCAACATCATTTGTACCCTGTCTGCCTCATAAATCGAATCCATAATGGCTTCAAGTTGGTGCTGAAGCTCCATATTTTCGCTGGAAAACAAGGTTGCTATCCGATCTCTAAGCATACGAATACCGCTTTTACCTGACTTCATCAGTGCATTCAGGGAATCGGTGTTGAAAACATTGGAATCTAACGATAATTCATCCAGGAAGCCTAAGGTATGTAGGGATGCTAGGTTAATGACTTTATCTCCAATTCTAGTGGCAACAAAGCTCTGCTCATCCTGAAGACGCGCAATGCCAAAAGGAATGTTTTGGATGGGGAAATCTGTATTTTCCGGTACTGAAATCCAAGAAGCCAAGTGGGGGTGATTCGCAATCATCGTATTCAATCCTTAAACATTAAACCTAAAATGCATGATGTCTCCATCGGCGACAATGTATTCTTTCCCTTCTACCTTAAATTTTCCCGCCTCTTTGATGGCGGTCTCCGAACCGTAGTGAAGGTAATCCTCGTATTTCATGACTTCAGCCCGAATAAAACCTTTTTCAAAATCCGAGTGAATTACGCCTGCTGCCTGAGGCGCGGTTGATCCTTTATGAATGGTCCAAGCTCGAACCTCTTTCACTCCAGCCGTAAAATAGGTTTGTAAGTTCAGCAACGAATAAGCTGATCGTATCAAGCGGTTTACTCCTGGTTCCTCAAGCCCCAATTCATCCAAAAACATTTTACGCTCTTCATAGGTTTCTAATTCCGTGATATCTGCCTCGATTTTGGCCCCAATCACTAATACTTCCGACTGTTC
>JBJTXE010000003.1:0-4793 GCA_046082075.1 Bacteroidota bacterium | reverse complement strand
GCAGGAACCGCGGTTAAAAAATTCCGAATAAGGGGCTGATTCGAAGCCCATTGATAGAGATTATTGGCCTCGTTGTCCGGCTCTACCCCTGTGGTGTAACCTCCAGGATTTCCTTGACAGTTGACTTGTTTGCCTTCCCCTAAATCTGAAAATGCCAAAATGTTTCTGGTGTTCTCCGTGATGTTAGATCGGTTGGTGACCCATACTTCGATTCGCGTAATGTACCTTGTCGCATTGACGTTTGGTAAACTTGCCATTGCTGAATCATAATCATCGTGGTAGAACATGTTCAAAAAGTAATGCCTATTCGCCTCGTAATTATCCGCAGTTAATTCAAATTTTTGCACCTGGGATTTTCCAGTGATGTTGATTTCTTGGCGTTTCCCTTTGGATTGTGCCATAATAAGGTCAAACGTAGAACGACCAAATTTGAGTTGCGTTTTAACCCCGAACAAGGTTTGAGAACCTTGAATCAAGGAGGTTGGAAGGTCTAAATTTACCATTCCCAAAGCCACTTTTTGAATGATTTGATCTTCGTCGCCGGTGTGTTCGAGCTTCGAAATATTCTCAAAATCAAATGCTGCTTGGGTATTATATTTGGCGCCAATTTTTAACCGCGTACCAATTTGACCTACAATATCCATGTTAATGTTCTGTTGAAAATCAAAACGGGTAATTCTACGCTGACGCAAGGGCAAAATAGGGTTGTCGTACCTGGAATGATTAACCCCTAATTGTACTTCTACATGTCCTTGGGGTCTGATAACGATCTCACCAGAGCCGAAAATGCTTTCAAATACCTTGCCTCCAACTTTTATAGGTAATTCGAAAGATCGCCCAACAACGGATTCTTCTTCGATCTGTTGTTCCCAATTTTGACCTTCGAACTGCTTATTTTTAAAATTAAGGTAATCCTCGAGCTCCATGGCGGTAGGATTACGGAACAAAAGTCCTTCACCTAAGGTTTGCTTGAATACATACTTCCCTGTTTCGGGATCGTATTCAATGGTTTGCTGCATATTCGTGGGGTCGCCTAAGTCAAATGATTGCGGGTTATTATTGTAGCTATTCCATGTGGGATTAATTGGAAAAGGGAGCCCTTGGGTAAAAGCCGTAAATGGCGAAAGGGTCCACAAAAGACCCAAAACAAACCCGATAAACCGTGTATGCCGTTTACTCCTATTCACTATAAAATTTTTAATGCTTCTTTAATTAATTGTTCCACAGGTTCTGCCCCTGTGTCAATTCGTTCCAATGCTTTTTCTGCAGCTTTTTTATCGAACCCTAAAGAAAGCAGTGCCGTTAACGCATCAAATCGATTCGTATTGTTTGAACTGAACATATTTTGTGATTGTTCGGACAATTTCAACACTTTACCTTTCAAATCCAAGATTACCCGTTGCGCTGTTTTAGCACCAATACCTTTTATTTTCTGAATGGTCATCACGTCCTCTGTTTGAATCGCTTGAGCAATGTCCTCTGGGAGCATAGACGAAAGCATAATAATAGCGGTATTGGGCCCAATACCCGAAACGCTGATTAAGTGATTGAACATTTCCCGTTCTTCTTTCGAATAAAATCCATAGAGTATATGAGCATCTTCACGAACAATTAATCGGGTGTAAACTACTGCCGAATCTTTGTCCCCTAGCGCTGTGAAGGTATTCAACGATATTTTAACATCATAACCTACTCCACCACAGTCTACTACAAGCTGTGTAGGATTCTTTTCAATAAAGCGACCGGTGAGTTGTGCAATCATTGTTATTTATTTTGAGCGTCAATAACGGCGATTTTGACCATATTGATAATCTCCCTTACCGATGCGCCAAGTTGCACCACATGTATAGACTTTCTAAGACCAATTAGAATTGGACCAATGGAATCACTGTCGGTCATTTGCTGCAAAAGCTTGTAGGAGATATTACCTGCGGATAAATTTGGAAAAATAAGGGTATTTACTTCTTTATTTGCAAGGTTAGAAAATGGAAATTTCTCCATCAACATTTCAGAACTCAGTGCAAAATTTGCTTGAATTTCCCCATCTACCACCAAATTCGGATGATTTCTGTGCAAGGTATCGACAGCATCTTTCATTTTCTCAGAATCGGGTCCGGGCGAGGAACCAAAATTGGAATAACTCAAGAGGGCAACAACCGGTTTCACCTTGAGTTTTTGAATCGTTTTTACCACGTTGACTGTGATTTCAGCAATTTGTTCTGCTGTAGGATTCAGGTTTACCGTAGTATCCGCAAGAAAAAGTGGTCCTCGTTTGGTATTGAGAATGTACATTCCCGCGGCTGTTTTTACGTTGGCTTCTAATCCAACTATTTGAAGTAAAGGTCGGACCGAAGATCGGTAAGAACGTGTTAGGCCAGTAATCATGGCATCTGCCATTCCCATATCCACCATCATTGCCCCAAAATGGTTCCTTTCCCTCATTAACTTGATGGCTTCAAATTCGGTGATTCCTTTACGTTTTCTTCGGCTAAAGAACTCTTCTCCAAAATTGGTTCGTCGCTCTTCTTCTTCATCGGATTTCGGATCGATGATGGTAGCGTCGGGCAACTCTACTCCGTATTCTTCCATCAACTGAACAATTATTTTTCGTTCACCCAATAAAATCGGAAAAGCAATGCCTTCATCATAGGCAACCTGAGCCGCTTTTAAAATTTTAATATTATCCGCTTCAGCAAACACCACTTTTTTAGGGTTACTCTGAGCTTTGGAAGTGATATTTCTAACTAATTCATTATCTAATCCGAGTCGAGCCTTCAAATCTGCTTCATAGCGATTCCAATCCTTAATAGGATTTTTGGCGACACCGGATTCCATAGCTGCACGAGCTACAGCCGGAGCCACAGAGTATATGAGCCTCGGGTCCAAAGGCTTCGGAATTATTTGTTCTCTTCCGAACGAAATATTTTTTTCGCCATAGGCCTGAATAACTTCTTCTGGAATGGTTTCTTTTGCGAGCGATGCAATGGCCTTAACCGCTGCCAATTTCATTGCTTCATTAATGGTTGTTGCTCTCACGTCTAATGCCCCTCGAAAAATGAAAGGAAATCCAAGAACATTATTGACTTGATTCGGATGGTCTGAACGACCTGTGGCCATGATAATATCTTTACGAACAGACGTAGCGTCTTTGTACGAAATTTCAGGATCTGGATTTGCCAGAGCAAAAACGATTGGATCTTTTGCCATTTTCTTGATCATTTCTTTGCTCACCAACCCCCCTCTAGATAATCCAAGAAAAACATCGGCGCCTTTAAATGCCAAATCGAAGGGCACGTCTTTCGGATGTACCCCAAAAAATGATTTCATCTCATCAAGGTCATCCCTAAATGCTCCAATAAGCCCTTTGGAATCGTACATGTAAATATTCGAAACCTTTACTCCCAAGGCAACATATAAGTTCGCACAGGAAAGTGCAGATGCTCCCGCACCTGAAATCACGACTTTAATTCGATCGATTCTTTTCCGTGCCAGTTCTAAAGCATTCAGCAGTGCCGCCGAAGAAATAATGGCTGTTCCATGTTGGTCATCGTGCATTATTGGGATGTCCAATTCTTCTTTTAATCGGCGTTCAATTTCGAACGCTTCGGGTGCTTTAATATCCTCCAAATTAATGCCTCCAAATGTTGGGGCAATGGCCTTAACGGTTTGAATAAAGAGTTCCGGGTCTTTTGCATCAATCTCAATATCAAAAACATCGATGTCTGCGAAAATCTTGAATAGTAATCCTTTGCCTTCCATGACAGGCTTTGATGCTTCAGGACCAATATCTCCGAGGCCTAAGACTGCGGTACCGTTGGAGATAACGGCGACGAGGTTCGATTTACTCGTGTATTTATAAACATCGTCTTTATTCTCCGCAATTTTCAAGCATGGTTCAGCCACCCCAGGGGAGTAGGCGAGCGATAAATCGCGTTGGGAAGAATAGGGTTTAGTTGGAATAACTTCGATTTTACCCGGTCTTCCCGATGCATGATAATCCAGTGCATCTTGCTTTCTAATTTTGGTCATTCGTTTGCTAAATTAAAATCCCAACAAAATTTCTGCAGGGTCTTTTGCCCCGAATAACATTCTTTCGGGATTCTCAATCATTTCTTTAACTTTTACCAAAAACCCAACGGACTCTTTACCATCGATAATTCGGTGATCGTACGACAAAGCGACGTACATAATTGGCCGAATTTCAACCTGTCCTTTCACTGCAATAGGTCGCTCAACAATGTTGTGCATACCTAGAATCGCAGATTGTGGAGGGTTAATTATGGGGGTAGATAACATTGATCCAAATACTCCGCCATTGGTGATGGTAAACGTCCCTCCTGTCATATCTTCTGGGGTTATTTTTCCATCTCGTGCTTTTACCGCAAGGCGTTTTATTTCTCGTTCAATTTCTGCAAACGACATCTGCTCTGCATTTCTTAAAATCGGCACCATCAGTCCCTTCGGGGAAGAAACAGCTATTCCAACGTCTGCATAGTCGTGAAAAACGATTTCATGGCCGTCGATTTGACCGTTGACTGCGGGAAACAATTTCAAAGCTTCCGTAACTGCTTTTGTAAAAAACGACATAAAGCCAAGATTCACTTCGTGATGTTTGGCAAAAGCGTCTTTATATTTTGCTCGAAGATCCATCACCGGCTTCATATCAATCTCGTTGAATGTTGTCAGCATGGCCGTTTCATTTTTCACGGAAACAAGACGCTCCGCAATTTTTCTACGAAGCATCGACATTTTTTCGCGACGAACCTCCCTTGTTCCTCCCCACCCACTCGCGG
>JBJTXE010000002.1:0-2080 GCA_046082075.1 Bacteroidota bacterium | reverse complement strand
TTTCTCTCGGACCACGGTTGAGGAGGTGCAACAGGCTTTAAGAAGCCTTAAAAATCAAGGAATGAAAAACCTAATATTTGACCTTCAAGGCAACGGTGGCGGTCTCTTAGATGCTGCAAGAGGAGTTGCTGATGAATTCATTGCTGGCGATAAATTGTTGGTGTATTCCGTGGGGAGAGCGCAACCGCGTACCAACCTTTTTGCGGAGAAAAAAGGACTTTGGGAAAAGGGAGGATTGATCGTTCTAACGGACGAATATACCGCATCTGCCAGCGAAATTGTTTCCGGTGCCATTCAAGATTGGGACCGAGGATTGGTGGTTGGACGACGTACCTTCGGGAAAGGACTGGTGCAACGACCAACGCCGTTATCCGACGGAAGCGAGCTTCGTATTACCATTGCACGCTATTACACGCCTACTGGCCGCTTCATCCAGAAGCCTTATCAGGACGTGGAGACCTACCGAAAAGACCTGACGCAGCGGTATTTAAACGGGGAGTTCCAGCACGCAGATTCCATCAAATTGCCCGATTCCTTAAAATTCTACACGAAGGTGAAAAACCGCTTGGTGTACGGCGGAGGCGGCATCATGCCAGATGTTTTTGTGGCCTTGGATACCAGCGATGTTACAGATTTTTACAGCAGCCTGATCCGAGGAGGGCATGTGAATTCGTACAGTTTGAATTACGTGAACTCCAACCGTGAATCCTTAAAGAAAACCTATCCGGATATCAATAAGTTTATCAAAGATTTCACGATGGACCAAACGCGAATGGACGATTTCTTTGCCTATGTGCTGAAAGAAGACCCGAAACTAAGCATGGACGAAGAAGCGTACAAGGTCAGCGGCCATGCGATTCGAACGCGCTTGAAATCTAACATAGCCCAGGACTTATTCGGCTACAGCGAATCCTACCAAATCTTCAACGACCTCAACGAGGTGGTGCAAAAAGCAGCATTGCTCTTCAAAGACAAGAGCTACCAAAGCTTTGATTTGGAGGATTGAGTGGGGAAATTGAGGGACTAGTTGGTGAAGCGTGAATGGATCGCAAAGGTTGCTAGGGAAAACTGATGAAGGATTGGTTCTTGCAGCTACAAGAAGTTGGCGATTTCGAAGCACAAAACTTCATTTAACCAATGAACCGCCAATTTCTTGTAGGTGCTGTTAGCGGTTCGGTGTTTTTTCATTCGTCAATATTTTATAAAAACTCTCAGGTAAAAATATATTTTCAATGTTTTCGTCAATTGCTTTTTTAAACAAAGGTGCAATTTGTTCAACTGTAAAACCTGCAATACCACATCCAATCTCAGTTACCAAAAATTTTAAGTTCGGTTTTGATTTAGCGAAAGACAAAAATTCATCAACATATGGTTTAATTGTTTCAACGCCACCTTGCATTGTTGGAATCGCATAAGTTTGACCTTGCAAGCCTACACCTTGACCCCAAATTGCTCCCCACTTTCTTGCTACAGCTGCCGCACCACCACCGTGTAACCCTTCAAGATTGCTACCGAATACAAATATTTCGTCTTCTTCTAACTTATCAATCCATTTTGGTGAAATTCTCTTTATTGAAGAAAGTTTATTTGATTTATTAGAGTCCATATGGTTTACGACACTATTAAAAACACCTTGAACTGACGAAAAAATCTGGTATTCTACATCGTCTACGTGGTAAACAAAATAGTTGTCTTGAATTGAGAGATTTATTTTCTTGTTGATAAAAACATTGTTGCCCATTCCACCATAGTAAAAGTCAAAATATAATAACTCATTGCTACTAATATTCTTTTCTCTGTCTAAATGTTTAAATAATATCTCTTCTGCTAATAGATATGTCTCTTCGTCATCATAAATGCTAGTCTCAAAATATAGCATTTCTGTGCTATTCTCCTGTCTAATATAAATTATGATACCACCTGAATTCCCCATTGCACCTGGCGGTGTCACTTCTGCATAAATAATTTTATCAATTTCAATACTTTCTATTATTGATTTTGATAATTTTTTTGTAATTGGAGTAATCATATTCGTTTGTCGTTTTTTGTTTTTACACTTGGCGGTAACGGTTTGCAAGCA
>JBJTXE010000001.1:0-2809 GCA_046082075.1 Bacteroidota bacterium | reverse complement strand
CACCGAAGTGTCCACTAATGATCGAGTCAATTACCCAGGTTTTATACCCCGGTCCATTTGCTCCCCCGGTCAATTTGTTATAGAACGGATTGTCTAACAAGGTAAGATCGGTTTGTGCGATTAGCACTTGCTGGGTTGAGGAACGACTTCCTCCTTTGTTAAAAACGGTAAGGGTAATGGTGTATGTGCCTGCATAGGGGTAAATGGCGCTGACATTGGGGCCTTCCCCTTTCATACCATTACCAAAATCCCAACGACACACCAAATTTTGATTGTTCGCGGTAAGTTCAATGATATTAGCGTTCGAATCGGAAGGCGTCGCAACAAAAGCCGCATCTTGCTGCGTTGGTGGTTCGCCAAGTTCCGGCCGTACCTTCTTACACGAACTGATTGCTGCTGTTGCAAAAACTAAGAGAATTAATAGCTTTTTCATATGGTATCGAATTAATATCCTGGATTTTGGGGCCAACGACCTCCGGCTAAATCTATTTCAACTTGAGGAATAGGAAAGACTTCATGTTTTCCTGAGATGAACCCTGGAATTTCCAATGCGGCTTTGCCTGTTCTAACTAAATCAAAAAACCGGTGCCCTTCTCCTGACAATTCAAATCGGCGTTCATTGTAGATTTTATCCAAGGAATTTACGGAGGTCCCCGGTATTGATACACGAGATCTGATTTGATTTACATAGGTTTGAGCAAGAGCAGTATTACCTAGGTGATAGTTTGCTTCTGCAGCCATTAATAGGACATCTGCATACCGAATAACCCGGTAATTCACTGGGCTGGTCAAATCGTTGTCGGGCAACCCTATTTCTCCTTGCCTTTTAATGTATTTATTATTGTAATAACCGGTATGCCCACCTGCTCCGATGGCATAGGTTATAGCCCCAGGATTAGGTTGTGCAGCGATGAAAGCTTCAATATCTAAAATAGTAACGCCTCGCCTTGGGTCGCCCGCCGGGAAAAAATCGTAAAGGTCTTGCGTTGGCAAATTGTAGCTGTTCCCGTCACCATAAACCGGTCCATTGTATTGTCGAATCCCTTGAAATCCTGGGGCTGCATTCCCTTCCAAACAAACAAGGCAACCGTAGTTCCCTCCTTCTAGGCCTGTATATTGTATATCAAAAACGGTTTCAGCATTGTTCTCATGTGCCACATCGAATAATTCCGCATACGTTGGGTGGAGGCTGTATAACCCGCTGTTAATGACCTCATAAAAGGTTTGGGCAGCTTCAGCCCATTTATTTTGGTAAACATAGGCTTTTCCTAATAAGGCAAGGGCAGCGCCTCGGGTGGCTCTTCCTTTTTGCGAAGCAACAGGGTTAAGTACGGGAAAAGCTTCCTTAAGGTCTTTTTCTATCTGGGCATATACCTCTGCTTTGGAGGCTCGGTCAATGGCCCTTACTTCTTCGATTCCAAGGCGTTTATCAATCACCAACGGAACATCTCCAAAAAATTTAACCAATTCAAAATAATAGTAGGCCCGAAGGAATTTTGCCTCCGCAAGGATATGGTTTTTACCTGGAAAATCAATATTGTCCTTGTTCTCTAAAATATAGTTGGCTCTTGAAATCCCCACATAATTCCATCGAAAAACACTGCGCAAATCGTTGTTAACTCCGCCGTGCGACATGGCATCAATCTGATGAAGGCCCTGAGAATCGTTGGCGCTTTCACCTCCAGCGATAGCATTATCCGAAGCTATTTCTCCAATCCACAAGGACATAAAAGAGGTTTGCAATAAATCATAAGCCCCTACTAAGGCTCGTTCATAATCTTCGGGTGTTTTAAAATAGTTTTCCGCATCTTGGGTATAAGGAGGGTCAACCGTAAGAAACTTTTTACACGAAAAAAGGCCAATAATGAGTGCCCCTGTAATCAACAAATGTTTTTTCATGTGTTAAAATTTAAATTGTAATCCAACCATCATGGTTTTCGCTTGAGGGTACATTCCGTAGTCTACACCAGCCGACAAAGCACTTGACGAACCTAAATCCGGATCATATCCCATGTATTTCGTAAGTGTAAAGAGGTTATTAGCCGCCAAGTAGACGCGGAGTTGTTCCATTTTAATTTTCCTCAACCAATCTTTCGAAAACGAATATCCCAATTGCAGATTTCGCAAGCGAAGGAAAGAGCCGTCTTCCACGTAAAAGGAGGAAAAAACATTATTACGCGTTGGTTCGGTAGTTTGCCGAGGAACATCGAAGGAACTTCCTGGCCCTACCCAGCGGTCAATGGTATAACTCAACTGGTTCGCATAGGGTTGTTGACGCTCATAATTGCGGATGATTTCATTTCCAATGGAAGCGAAAAAATTAGCGGAAAGATCAAATCCTTTGTAGCTACTGGAAACACTGAAACCCATGATAAAGTCAGGAATAGCTGAACCTAAATTGGTTTTATCGCTGTCGTCGGTAAAGCTGATGACCCCATCTCCGTTCTGATCCACAAAGATTAAGTCCCCTGGCTTGGCTCCTTCTTGAACCACCTGAGCGTTGTCGATTTCATCCTGCGTTTGGAATACACCTGCCGTTTGATATCCAAAGAAATATCCAATTTCATATCCTTTTTGAAAGCGTGTGGCAACATCTCCACCCACACTGAACGCTGCGCCAGGAAGATAGTCCACACCTGATGGGACCTCGGTTACTTGATTGTTCACAGCTGTGAAGTTCCAATTGGCTTCGTACAAGAACTTTTTGGTCCTATCAGACCGATACCCTAACTCGATTTCCCAGCCTTTATTCGAAACATTTCCCGCATTAATCACCGGTGGATATCCACCGGGACCATAGGATCCCATC